>CAUZVZ010000094.1:0-11495 GCA_963583605.1 Gemmatimonadales bacterium UBA6960 | reverse complement strand
GCTACGATGTCGCCTCGCCGGAGCCTGCGTCTCGACTCGGGAGACCCGCAGGTGAGGCAGCACTCCCAGCCCCCGACGACGCCAACGGTTGGCCAAGCCCACGGCCATATGCAAGGTCGAGCACTTTCTGCGCTCCCTGCTCCATGTCGAGAATCAGCGTGTCGATACGGGTGACGAAAAAGTTGTACCCGATATTGACGGGGATCGCGATCAAGAGCCCGGTCGCCGTCGTCAGGAGCGCCACCTTGATCCCTCCGGCGACGAGCGTCGGATCGACGTCTCCGGCGGCTTCGATCGCGGCGAACGCGAGAATCATTCCAACAACGGTGCCCAAAAACCCCATGAGCGGCGCAACGTTGGCCACGGTTGCCAGAATGACCAGGCCCCGTTCCAGGAATCCCAGTTCGATCGTCCCCGTTGTGCGAATAGCTGAAGCCAACCCCTTATCGCCGGCGTCGCCGGACGAGATACGACGCAGCCCAGCCACGAGAATCGCCGCCGCCGGTCCCGGCCGCGCTGCCGCGAGCTCGGCGGCATCGGCCAGGCGACCCTCAGAAGCGGCCTCCTCGACCTCAGCAAGCACGGTCTTGGTGCTCGCGTGCGCAACATATAGGGTCCAGGACTTGGCGATGATCACACCCAGCGCTATGAGCGAGCACAGCACCAGCGGATACATCATGAAGCCGCCATCTGCGAACAACGACAGTAGGTGATATTGACTGGCGTCCAAGCGCCGCTCCTTTGCAAAACCGTCCGCTGATCGCCGATCGCTCGACGACCCTTAGATTTGAATTCGCGGGAATGTACAGTGCCTACCCAGAAATTCCTAGTGGGGCAAGCGAAAGTACGAAACTCCCGCTATATGAGCTAGGGAGTGAAGAACAGAATCTGAGCTAGGGGGTGAGGAGCAGCGTCACGCGAGGGTGGGGGGCGACACAAGGGCGCCGGCGCGCTCCGGCAACGTTCCACCCAGAATCTCCCGGAGGCGAGCGGGTTCGACATCCCGCTCAAGGCGGCCGCGCATCGCGACTGAGATCTTGGCCGTCTCTTCACTGACCACGATGACCAGGGCATCGGTCTCCTCGCTGAGGCCGATCGCCGCTCGATGCCGTGTGCCCAGTGTCTTGTCGGCGACGGCAAACTGCGTCAACGGTAGAATCGCCCCGGCGGCTCGGATCTCGGTCCCGACAATGATCACCGCGCCATCGTGCAACGGCGTCCCAGGTGTAAAGATCGTCTGGAGCATCGCCGCCGAGACACCCACTCGCTCTCGGCTGCCCGTTTGAGCGTACTCATCGAGGCCCACCTCCTGTTCCAGGACGATGATCGCACCGATCTTCTTGCGGGCCAACTCAGTCACCCCGTGCACGATCTCGTCGATGAGTTGGTTTTCCGGCATCGGGTTCACGATGCGCAAGAGTCGGCTCTGACCTAGGCGGCTGAGCGCCGTACGGAGTTCCGGCTGAAACACAACGAGCGCCGCAATCGCACCGTATTGTAGGAGGGTCGAAAGCAATGACTCGATGAGCGTCAGTCGTAGGACCTGAGAGAGTAGGTAGGCGGCTGCGATGACGAGGACCCCAAGCAGAATCTGCATCGCCCGGGTTCGCTGAATGATGAGAAGAACCCGGAATAGTAAGAAGGCCACAAAGAGTATCTGTAGCAGGTCCAACCACCCCGGAAGGAAGAGCTGAAGCTGGGACCAGAGTTGAGGCACTGACTAGGCCACCCTTCAGGCCGACGCGTCGGGCTCCGGGTCCTCAGTGCTGAGTTGCACTGCGGGAGTGCGCACCGTGCCCGGGCCCGTCTCTTTATCGCCGGCGGACTCATGACCACGCTTCACCGCCGTCGGTACCTCCGTCCGCGAGTCCGCCTCGTCGACTGACGCGGCGTCCAACTCGTCCAGATCCGCATCGGCTGTGTCCGCTCCCGGCTCTCCGCCGTCTGCCAGACTCCCTTCCGACTCACCTGAGCCGTCGTCGGTATCGTCGCTCGTAAGGAGCGGAAGTTCCTCGCCTACGTCGAGGAGGCCGATCTCGACAGCGCCCAGGGTCTCCCGATCGAGGAGCGCCTGAGCAAGACGTTCGAGGAGGTCGATGTGCTCGGTTACGATCGAGCGGGCGCTCTGCTCGGCCTCATCCAACACCCGTTTGATCTCTTGATCCACTTGCTGAGCGGTGTGCTCCGAGACCTCGCGGCGCTGAACCAACTCCCGGCCCAAGAAGATCTCCTGATCGCCATGACCGACCGCCATGAGTCCGATCACATCCGACATGCCGAAGCGGGTCACCATCTGCCTCGCCATGGCGGTCGCCCTCTCGATATCGTTGCCCGCCCCCGTCGTGATCTTCTCCGGACCGAAGGTGATCTCCTCAGCGACGCGTCCCCCGAACAGCATACACAGCTGCCCCTCGAGCCATTCCTTGGTGTAGGAGTGCCGATCTTCCTCCGGAAGGCTCGCCGTGAGTCCGAGCGCACGGCCCCTGGGCACGATCGTGACTTTGTGCACGGGGTCGAGCCCCGGAAGCCTCAGCCCGATAACGACGTGACCGGCCTCGTGATAGGCGGTAAGCTTCCGCTCCGCATCCGTCAGAACCAGGCTCCGCCGCTCAGCCCCGAGCATGACCTTGTCCTTCGCCTCTTCGAAATGAAGCATGGCGACCTTGTCGCTCCCGTCCCGAGCCGCCAGAAGAGCGGCCTCGTTGCAGATGTTCGCCAGATCCGCACCACTCAGCCCGGGGGTGCCTTTGGCCACCACTTTCAACTCTACATCCCCCGCGAGCGGTAACTTCTTAGCGTGCACCCGCAGAATGCCCTCCCGCCCCCGCACGTCGGGGAAGTCCACGATCACCTGCCGATCGAAGCGGCCCGGCCGCAAAAGAGCGGGATCAAGCACATCGGGCCGGTTGGTGGCCGCCAGTAGAATCACGCCCTCGTTCGACTCGAACCCGTCCATCTCGACCAGAAGAGCGTTCAGCGTCTGCTCCCGCTCGTCGTGCCCGCCACCCAGGCCGGCTCCACGGTGGCGGCCCACCGCATCGATCTCATCGATGAATATGATGCAGGGAGCGTGCGCCTTCCCTTGTTCGAACAGGTCCCGAACACGGGAAGCACCCACACCGACAAACATCTCGACGAAGTCTGAGCCGGACATCTGGAAGAACGGCCGGGCCGCCTCTCCGGCCACGGCGCGTGCGAGCAGCGTCTTGCCCGTTCCGGGGGGGCCCACCAAGAGGACGCCCTTGGGCAGACGGCCGCCGAGCCGTGAGAACCGCTGGGGGTCCTTGAGAAATTCGATGACCTCCTCGAGCTCGGTCTTGGCCTCGTCCGTGCCAGCAATGTCCGCGAAGGTCACCTTGGGTGTGTCGGGGGAGATCATCTTGGCTTTGGACCGTCCGAACTGAAACGCTCGATTACCCCCGCCCTGCATGGTCCTGAAAATCCAGATCCAGAATGCGATGAACAGAATCCACGGCAGCATCTGCACGAGGACCGTCCCCCATCCCCTCGTCTCCAACTGACCCGAAATTTCGACGTTGTGCTGCTCCAAGTCGGCGAGAAGTTCAGCGCTGATCTCACCCGGCAGCATCGTCGTGAAACTCTGGAACTCGCGGCCATCCTCCATGCGGGGGGCCCTGAGCTCACCTTCGAGTCGCCTACTCTCGACGACCGTCACCTCCAAGATATTGTCGGCGTCGAGTTGAGTCTTGAACTCAGTATACGTGAAGTCGATCGCGGCCTGCTCCTGCCCTCGCATCAATTGAACGACGAGAGCGGCCATGAGAACGAGCAGCAACCAAAAGGCCCCGTTCCTGGAGACACGGGTCATCTTGGAGCCGTCGTCCGGAGTTCGAAGCGGGTCTTGTTCAGCCATATGTGGATAACACCTCAATCGGCATCAGGGTTCTCCCCGACTTTCCCAAACGTCTCAATATAATACCGGCGACGGAAGCTTTCACCGAATATCCGTTGCCCCCTCACCCCCCAGCGCGGGCTCAGGAGGCGTTACGGACAGCATCAGTGCATCATCTTCAGCACCGGGCAAAAGGAGCGAGGACCGGGCCAAGCCGGGAATCCACAGTACCCTCTCTTTGCCGTCGACGACAACCGGGACCCGGGAGCGCTCCTCCATAGCTACGCGTTTTTCCCCGAAGATCTTCTTCAGTTTCTTCGATCCGTAGGAGTGCTCCATGCGATCTCCCGAGCTCCACCCACGCAGGGTCACCGGAAACTCGAGCCCCGAAACGGAAAACCTCTCCACCCACGGACTCACTGACCCTTGGTCAAGCGACCAAGTGACCGACCAGTCGCGTCCACCGATCAAGACGACTCCCCGCCCATCGCCCAGACGCTCGATATCGAAGTGCCGGTCGACGCCGGGATCGAGCGGATGGCCGAAGACCAGCCGGTCGAAAGACCGCATCAAGCGTAGCGCACCAGAAATCGGGTGACTGTGGCCGCTGGCTCCAGCACTCGCAAATGCCAAGGCAGACCGCGTTCCGGCCTCACCCGGCGTGGCCCTGAGTCGGCCCACCAGCTCCCGAAGGATCCGAGCCCGCACGGCCTCTTCGTGGCCCAGGAACGCAACTCGATCGATTTCGATGCGGACATCGGTCTCCTCGATCACCAGGTCGCGCACTATGCCTTCGAGGATGGAACTCCACGCTGCTTCCTCCGCCTGCGCGATACGCCCCAAGCGCACGAGGGATCGCCGCGCAGCGGGAGCGACCGCCGACTCGAGCCGAGGGAGAATTTCGTTTCGAATGACGTTACGGGCGAAGCGCGGGTCCTCGTTGGATGTGTCCAAGCGGGGTCGAATACCCGCCGAATCCGCGTACTCGGAAAGACGATCCCGGGTGAACGGAAGGAGCGGACGCAGGATGCCCGGGGCCCTTCTTTCCGGAATTCCTTCGAGACCATGCAGCCCGGTTCCCCGTACGATGCGAAACAGAATGGTCTCAGCTTGATCGTCGGCATGGTGCGCGGTCAGAACCCATCGAGCTCCAAGCGCCTGGCGCTCCCTCTCGAAGAACGCGTAGCGCGCGTGGCGCGCCTCCTCCTCGTTCGACACACGGCTCTCGGCCGCTCCTACTCTGCACTCGAGGCCCCAAGCCGCGGCCCATCCGCGAACCCAGAGCGCGTCGGCATCACTCTCAGAGCGCATTCGATGGTCGAAATGGCCAACCACCAGTTCCGTGGCAGGCAGCCCAGGAGAGAACTTCAGAAGATGGAGCAGAGCCAAAGAATCCATCCCACCGGAGACGCCCACCAAAATACGGTCGCCCGCCTTGAAGAACTCCCGCTGTACAACGTGGTCCGTGAAATCGTGCGCGAGTCCGAGGTACGCGTTCAATGGTCTAAGCTGTGTGAGTCAAAGCCGTGTGATTCAAAAAGGGGCACGAATCCGGCCCGGCGCAGGGGTTAGGACGCCCGCGCGGCGTCCCTGAAGCCCTCGACATCCGCCGGGTCCACCCCGTGCAGACGGAACAGCACGAGGTCGAGGAGGCGATCGGTGAGGGCGAGGTCCCGGGCCCCCTGCTCGTCGCCGTCCTCGCTGGCTCCCCCCATCCCATCCTGAAGCGCCACCACCTGCTCAGCCAAGAACCTCACGACGTCCTCAGCGATCTCAGGCCTTGGATTGGCCGGCGCGAGAGAGTCCGGCATGACCTGATCGAGCAGAAGACCCTGGACGAACGCGAGGAATCCTGGGAAGGCCAGCTCCGCGAGAGGCTCGCCCTCGACCTCCTCCTCATCGGTGATGTTTTCCCACGCGAGTTCATTGAGATACAGGTCAGTCGCCGCATCACGCAGATGGTCGCGCTCAGACTCTGACAAATCGGCGCCGCCGGCTGGCTCTGGTACGGCGAGCGGGCGGCCTAAGGCGCGCTCCATTTTCTCTCTCCGCCCTTCGAGTAGGGTGGTTGCCCGATCGTTCATGTCCTGAACTCCTGGATGACTCAACTAGAGACAGCCTTTCCGGCCAATGGTGTGTTGATCCGCTTACCCGCTTATGCAAGTTACCCATCTCTGTACCCCGCCCGCTACCGTCAATTGGAGCCAACGAAAGGCCCGGGCCATCAGCCCGGGCCTTTCGATAGCGGAGGAGGGACTCGAACCCCCGACACGCGGATTATGATTCCGCTGCTCTAACCGGCTGAGCTACTCCGCCGTGCTGCTCAAGCTTCCAAAGCTCAAAAGAGTACCGGGGGGTGTCAATGGAGCCATCCTCCCTCTCCGGGGGTAGACTGGAGGAGCGCATCCAACGCGCGTCAGCCGCTAAACGCCCTCATTTCGAAGGTGGTACATCATGGACTTCGGTTCTCTGTTCGGCGTGGCCGCCATCGTCGGGGGATTGGCTCTGCTCACGAGCCTTCGCATCCTGTTCGAGTATCAGCGCGGCGTCGTATTCAGGCTCGGGAGGCCCACCAGTGCCAAGGGACCCGGACTCATCCCGATTGTGGAAGCCGGGGAGCGGTTCAAAGCCTTGGAGGGGGGGACGGGGTCTCCCGGTGACCCGTCGAAGACACTCAGGGCGGCATCGTCGGGAAACGCGCTACCCGCCAGCGTCGACATACCGATACCGTCCGGCTTAGACCCCCAGATGCTCACCGAAGCGGCCAAGGCCCTTCTGGGGATTAGCGCCGGCGAATCCTTCGTCTGGCGAGCAAGCCGTGCCGTCCATTCAGGGGGCTGAAGAGGGAGAGGACGAATGAGCCAGGGGTCTCACTCTCTCAGCGACACTCCGAATCCCGGACGGAATCCTTGGGCGCGGAGTCCGAAGGCCCAATGATGCGATAAAGAACCTCCCCCGGCCGAATCATTCCGTAACGCTCTCGCGCCAACCGTTCGATGGTCGCGGAGTCCGTCTCCAGAGCGTCTGCCCAGGCCCTTAGACAGTCGTTGGTTTGCTCCAACTCCACGAGCCTCTGTTCCAGTTCAACTCTCTCAGCTCGAACACGCCTCACCTCGAATACAGAATACTCCCCACCGAACAACGCGAAGTAGACAGAAAGCCCGATCAGCACAGGAAGGATGAGCCGCTTCACGGCATTCGCCTCGGACGCGTCACGATACGCGCCACTTCATCGAGTCCAAAGGCTCCTTCCCGGATAGGTGGCCGACTCTCCCAGGGCCTCTTCGATTCGGAGCAGCTGATTGTACTTCGCGACGCGATCGGTTCGACTCGCGCTGCCGGTCTTGATCTGTCCTGCACCGGTGGCCACCGCCAGATCCGCGATCACGGTATCCTCCGTCTCGCCGGACCGATGCGAGATCACCGACTTGTAACCTGAGTCGTCGGCCAATCGGATCGCTTCGAGTGTCTCTGTCAGAGTCCCGATCTGGTTGACCTTGATGAGGATCGCATTGGCCACCCCGTTGCGCACGCCGCGCTCAAGCTTGATGACGTTCGTCACGAAGAGGTCGTCGCCCACGATCTGCGTGGTCGTGCCCACCGCGTCGGTGAGCCGCTCCCAGCCTTCCCAATCGTTCTCCCCAAGCGGGTCTTCCAGAGAGCGAATGGGATACCGGTCGAGCCATTCGGTCCAGAACTCCACCATTCCGGCGGCGTCGCGCCGTTCCCCAGACGACCATCGAAAGACGTACTCGTCTTCCTCCATCCACTCGCTGGCGGCAGCGTCGATCGCCAACAATACGTCGTCTCCGGGGTGGAACCCGGCCCGTTCGATGGCCGTCAGGACGACCTCAACAGCTTCCTCGTTACTCGCAAGATCAGGCGCAAATCCGCCCTCGTCCCCGACCGCCGTGTTGAGCCCCTTCTCAGACAAGACGCTCTTCAGGTGGTGGAAGATCTCGACGCCACAACGCAGTCCCTCGGAGAACGTGTCGAATCCCACGGGCATGACCATGAACTCCTGAATGTCGACGTTGTTCGGGGCATGAGCACCGCCGTTGAGGATGTTCATCATCGGAACCGGAAGCACATTGGACTGGGCGGTGCCGAGGTGCCTGTATAGGGGTAACTGATTCTCCATCGCAGCCGCGCGCGCGGCTGCGATGGAGACCGCCAAGATCGCGTTGGCCCCGAGTCGCGCCTTGTTCGGCGTTCCGTCGAGTTCGATCATGGTGCGGTCGAGGTCGAGCTGCTCTCGCGCCTCGAAGCCCCGAACAGCCTGGCTGATCTCAGTATTGATCGACTCCACCGCGCCCCGCACGCCTCTCCCCAAGTATCGTGCGGCGTCGCCGTCTCGTCGCTCGACCGCCTCGTGCTCGCCCGTCGAGGCCCCGCTGGGAACGGAAGCCCGGCCCCGAACGCCCGTCTCCAACATCACCTCCGCCTCCACCGTCGGGTTTCCACGTGAATCCAGAATTTCCCGCCCCTTCACATCTATGATCGCCGACACGCTTTACACACTCCTCTGCTAACTGACCCCTCGCTCAGTCCCCGCGGAGGTGACGGACCCGCCGCTCGGGGACGGTGCTGTGGTTCAAGGTGGGTTCGAATTCGACTTCGATGGCTCCAGAAGATCGTCCAATGGGGGTTCGCCCGGTAGGCGGGAGGTCCGTCCCTCTCCGCCCGCAGGCGTGCAACCGCGTCGCGGACGTTATCGCACAGCCGGTCTCAGTCGGCGAGCTTCACGCCCTCTACGGAAATGGGCTCGCCCACCCGAACGGTGATGGTTCCGGGGAGGATCCGGAAGGATCCCTTGGGCATGACCCGCCGGCTCCCCACCAGGCCGACCGGTACGATGGAGACACCTCCCTCGATCGCAATCACGAACGGGCTCTTCTTGAAGGCCTGTAGCGCGCCATCAGGAGATCGCGTCCCCTCCGCGAAGAAGACCGTGTGGAGGCCCTCCTCCCTGATTTGTCGCCCTGCCTGGGTCATGGACTTGATCGCCGAAGCACGATTGGCGCGGTCGACGGAAATGTGGCCGCAGGCCTGCCATGCTCGCCCGAAGACGGGGATTCGCGCCAAGTTCTTCTTGGCGGCAAATCGCACGTCGATGGGCAGGCAACCGGCCAGAGCCCACACGTCGAACCAGGACTCATGATTGGCGATGATAATGAACGCCCCGTCCAACGCCAGATTTTCCACCCCTTCAAACCCGAACGGACACGCCCGCCAGTTTGAGTACAGCCCGTGACCATCCGCGTGCCACCGAATCACATGATCGGCAAAGCGCCTCTCAGCCTCCGACAAAGGAGGGCAGCACCACCCTCCCCGCATACCAGAGCATGAGGAGGCTCGCAACCCCCAGAATCCATGCCGACCTCAGCACTAGAAGTGCTGTTGAAGGAGTACAGCCTTCTAACCCTCACGGGAGGAAAAGTGGTCGAACCCCCCGCTGACATGTTCCTGTCCCACGGCCTCGCCAACGACCTCGACCCCCGTGCCCTCCTCTACATGGCCCACACGCGTCAGTCCGATCCCGAAGCGCTCCTGAAATTCACTGGCCCGCGGCCCCGTCACGCCCGGCGGTGACACGAAGCAGAGTTCATAGTCCTCCCCACCGGACATCGCCAGGGATGGCGCGTCCTCCGCGATGAGATCGGGGTGGACCGGGACGAGTCGCGAGTCGAGGACGATGCGCACACCTGAGGCCGCAGCCAGTTGTCCAGCATCGCCCGCCAAGCCGTCGGAAAGATCGATCATGGCCCGTACTTGTACGTGGTCCGCCAGCCATCGCGCCTCTTTGATCCGGGCCATAGGCCGGACGAAGGAGGCCCGAAGGTTGGGGCCGGGTTCTGCACCGTCGCGCCAAGCGCGCACCGCTCCAGCGCACCCTCCTAGCACACCCGTCACCCAAAGCTCGTCACCGGGATGCGCGCCGCTTCGCGTAACGGGCTCCTCCGCCTCCCCGACGACCGTTACATTGATGACGACAGGCCCGGGAGACGCGGCGAGGTCGCCGCCCACCAAAGGCACACTGAGCTCCTTCAGGGCCGTCTTGATCCCGTCGCCGAGTTCGGACAGGACTGCCTGAGCCTCCTCAGGGGCTACGGCCAAAGAGATCAACACCGCAACGGGCGCCGCCGCCATGGCCGCCAGATCGCTCGCCGCCGCAATGACGGCGCGCGCACCGGCCTCAGCAAACGTGACCCAGCTCCGGCGGAAATGCACCTCCTCGACACTCAGATCGGTGCTCACCACAAGCCGCCCCGCATCGATGACCGCTGCATCGTCACCCGCACCCAACCATATGCCAGCCCCGGCCGCCGCGTCGGCTTTCGCCAACAGGTCGCGTATCAGATCGAATTCCGCCCCGGAGCCCATCTCGACGATGTCGGAGCTCATTTCGACGATGTCACTCGTCGCCGCAGCGCGCCCGCCGACGCGGACACCACCACTCGGACCCGGGTCATCATCGTCGGCGCCGTGAGTCATCTCGCCGAATCCTGGTCGAAAATAACGAACGGATGATCGAGGTCACTGTCTCCGGGCCCCTCTTCCGTCCCAACCAACGGGAGCTGTCCGATCACGTCCGAGGGAGTCAAGCTCGGACCCAAGGCGGCGAGCGCCGCCGCGCGGCCGGTCCCATACAGAGCGAGGGCGCCCGCGTGATCCAGACCCACTCCCTGGGCCAACAGTGAAGCAGCGACGCCGGCAAGCACGTCACCCATCCCCCCAGCCGCCAAGTCGGACGTGGCCACGGTATCCACCAGACAGGTGCCCTCGGGTGGCATGACGATCGACGGGAGGCCCTTGAGAAGGACGGTGACTCCAGTCGTCTTGGCCAAGTCCCGGGCCGCACGCATCCGATCCTCCTCAATCGCCTCGCTCGTCAGCCCGGACAGGCGCTTCATCTCACCAATATGGGGGGTAATGAGGACGCGTCGGTCGGCAGCCCACTCCGCCACGCCGGGACCCTCTCCGGACGACGCCAAGTTGAGTGCGTCGGCGTCGAGAACCGTTGGAAGTCCCCCGGACACCGCGAGCACGGTCGCCAAGAACTCCCCCGCGTCGGATCCACTTCCCAGCCCAGGACCCACGCCCATGGCTTGAGATGCGGAGGCGGCCTCGCGCACCCTGTCGGCGTCCTCGGCGGACACAAAGATCGCCTCCGGAACCGACTCTTGAATGATGGAACGATTCTCGGACGACGAAGCGATCCTCAGCAGTCCCACCCCGGATCGCAGGGCAGCTCGGGCGGCCATCACGGCGGCCCCCGCCATCCCGGGACGGCCAGCGACAAGGAGAAGCGTGCCCACGCTGTTCTTGTGTGCGTCAGGTTCACGCCTCGGCCAATTCTCGATGGCCCACGCCGGCGTCGTGGCGGCGGCACCGAAACCCTCGTCCTGCACGGGAGGAAAGCCGATCTCTACCGAAATCAAACGACCGACTCTCGACCGGCCTGGTTGGAGCAACGTGCCCAGCTTCGGCCATCCGAAGGCGACCGTGACTTCAGCGTCGACCGACTCTCCAGCGATCTGCCCCGGATCGCCGCTTACCCCTGAGGGCGTATCCAACGCGAACACGGGTCGCTCAGACCGATTGATCGCCTGGATCGCGCGGGCTTGCCGGTCCCGGGGGG
>CAUZVZ010000093.1:0-11512 GCA_963583605.1 Gemmatimonadales bacterium UBA6960 | reverse complement strand
GGACATATCAAATGCCACCCAACCCCTCACCCCTCACAGGCTGCGCGATACTGTGAACGTCTCGTCCAGACGACGCCTTTTTTCGATTCTCGGCGGCGCCCTATTGGTCGTCGGGCCCTTGTCCGCAGCGCAGACCGGGGCCGGGACAGATTCCGGGCCGATCTCCGGGCGAGACGCGGCGAGTGCGGCGGACCCGATGCGATCCGGCGTCGACCCCAGGATCCCGGAGGCGCACGAACTCTACTGGGACCATCAGGTGATGGAGTCGCTCCAACTCTTCAAGGACGTCATCGACGACGCTCCGGAGACTTACGAACCGTTGTGGGCCGCGGCACGCTCCGCCATCGCCCTAGGGCTCCTCTCCCGTGGGAGGGAGATCCAGAATCAGTGGTATCAGACCGGGGAGTCCTACGCCCGTCGGGCCACTGAGGTCGAGCCGGAGGGTCTCCTTGGGCTGTACTGGCTGTTGAGCGCAAAGGGACTCCGAGCCGCGCAGACCGGGGGCCAGGAGGCCTCCGCCCTCGGTGGGGAGGTGTACGACCTGGCCCACGAGGTCTTGGAGATGGACTCCCTGCATGCCGGCGCCCACCACGCCCTTGGTTTCCTCAACTACCGGGTGCAGAGACTCTCCGCCATCGAGCGATTTGTGGCGAGGAACTTCATGGGGGCCGACGTCATGAACAACACCACTTGGAAGGATGCCGAGCGCTACCTCACCCGCGCCGTGGAACTGAGTCCCGACTACATCCTTTTCCATCTGGACCTTGGAAGGATGTATTTGGCTCGCGACCGGAAAGACGAGGCCCGAGTCCAGTTTCAGCGAGCGTTGGAGTTGCCGGCCATAGAGCCGCCGGACATCCGCTTCCAGATGATCGCCCAACGTCGTCTCGAGGGGATCCTCGATTAATTGCCGGCCTCAGCCTCCCAGATCAGATCCTGCACCCGCAACGTCCCGTCCTGCCCAAGGCTGACGAGCACGTAGAACTGTCCTGCGCAACCCATACGTCGAGCCGGGCCTGAAGCCATCTCTTGTCGGAGCGTTTCATCGGTCGCCGCAGCCTTTCATCGGTGATTCCCCTTCGCCTTAAGGGCTAAGAGAAAGGTAGGAACGGCAGGGCACGCACCGCTACAATCATCACCGGGGCGATCGGACCAGAATTACCTCCGATCGCGGGCCTCGAAGAACCTCCTCAATCCCTCATCTCTGAGGACGGGGACGAACCTCTCGCGCTCGGTCCAGATTCGCTTCTCGGTGACGTCGATCCCGCTCGAATTCACGTAAGCTACGGCAGCTGCCACGGCTTCTTCAACCGGAATCGGCAGACTCGCTGCGTGCTCCACGAGAGCATCGTAACCGGGGTCCTCTGAGGCAATCCATAGGGCGAGCTGCTGGAGTACGGGCTCGACCAAGGGGTGAAGGTTTATCCCCTGAAACAGCCACATCACGTTGCGCATGGCGATGTATTCGTCGTCGGACCGGATTTCGAAACGGTCCTGCGGCTGTGGGGCCGGCCCTGTCCAAGGCATGCTGCGGACCAGCACTGGCCAGACCTGGGGGCCGTCCTCGAGGAGAATCATGGCTCCGTCTCTGCGCGCGATCATGTCGCCCGCTCCTCCAGGAGTCTCGAAGTACGTACCGACTGAGAACGTGATCACCATCGGTTCGGGCCGCATCCTCCTGACCGTCAAGTTGACGGTCTCCGATCCCGACTCCGAAGCACTCACCTCGATATGACCCGCGCTGATCGCCTCGAGTATGTCGTACTCCGCGATGACCGACCGCGGCTCGATCCGAGCTACATCATCGGGCAGAGTGCGTTGAAAGATGAACATGTGCTGACTCGGCAAGAACTCGTGCAACTCGACGAGGTCGAACCCCGCGGGACCCCACTCGCTGAGGACCTGGCGGACCGACATCCGGTGATCGCCTTTGATGTGGTCGCCGGTGCCGTCTTCGACTCGATACTCGAGCAGAGCCACCCTGCCGTCGCGCTTCAGCGCCTGCCACATCTTGGCGAGCATGGCCTCGTGGTCTCCGAACTCGTGGTACACGTCAACGAGCAGGATCCAGTCGATCTCACCCTCGGGAAGCTTCGGGTCATCGAATTCGCTCAGGACCGGCACGATGCCGGTGACGCCTTCCTCCTCGACGTAGCCCCGGAGGATGTCCAGCATCTCGGGCTGGATGTCCACGGCGTAGACCGTGCCAGTCGGAGCCACGAGCCTGGCCATCCTGCGGGCGAAGAATCCGGAGCCAGCTCCGATGTCCGCTACTACATGGCCGTCCTCGAGGGCCATCACTGCCAGCATCTCGTCGGGCATCTCTTCCGCGACACGCTCTGGGCGTTCGAGCCAACCGGCTCCCTGATAGCTCATGAACTGCGCCGGGACGCGCTGGGGGAGCTCTGCGGTTGGCTGCTGCGCCGAAGCTGAAGTCAGCCCGACGAAGAGCCAGAGCCCGAGGCATCCTCCGAAAATCAGGCCGCCCGTCCGTGGGCGCGATGCGTACGGCGGGGGTGCGATCGCAGTCTTCACCAATAGCATGACAAGCTCCCGTGATGCCTCAGTTGTGGTTAGCCACTGCGGGTCACTATAACTCGTCGAACAGGTCCTCCATACGCCTCCGGATCCGCTCGTCCGGCAACCGCCCTACACCCGCGCCCATGTTGTCGACGAGATGTTCAGGATCCGAGGTGGCCGGAATGACGACCGTCACCGCCGGATTCGCCAGGATGTACTTGAGGAAGAACTGCCCCCAGCTCTGACAATCGAACTCGGCCGCCCAGTCCGGAAGGTCACGGCCGCCCACCGCCGCGAACAGCCGGCCAACGTTGTACGGCTCGTTCACCACCACCGCGACTCCGAGGTCCTGCGCCAGGGGAATGAGACGCTCCGCGGCCCCGCGCTCCCCGAGCGAATAGTTGAGTTGGACGAAATCCAGTGCCTCGTTCCGGAGCACCTGCTCCATCTGCTGGTACTGCCGTGGGAAGGAAGTGGTCACTCCCACGTACCGTGTTCGGCCCTCCTCCTTGGCCTGGCGGATCGTCCTCAAGTGGATGTCGACGTCCTGCAAGTTGTGCACCTGGTTCAGGTCGATGGTCTCGCGTCCCCAACTCCGGTGCGACCCTTCCATCTGACTGAGCCCGGCCTCCCGGCCTCCACCCGTCGAGATCTTGGTGGCGAAGAAGAAATCGTTCTGGATCTTGAGTTCCTGAAGCAGCTGCCCCGCCACCCTCTCCGAGGTCCCGTAGGACGGCGCCGTATCGAAGAAGCGCCCCCCCATTTCATAGAAGAGCTCCAGCACGTCACTCAAGCGCACCCATTGCGGGTTGGGTGGGCCCACGCTGAATGTCCGCGCACTACCAAGCCCGACCACGGGGATCTCCTCCCCCGAGGACGGGATCGAACGCATGAGCAGCGGTTGCTGCTGGGCGAAGGCCGGGAGCTCATTCAGCAGCAGGCCCGCCCCGGCACCCGCACTGATCTTGAGCATCTCTCGACGGGAGATCTTCACGTCGTCACCTCGTAGCCGTCATAACCATTCTTCTTGCGATCAGGCCAAGATGAGCACCGGTGGGCCGAATGGGCAAGGCGTCAGCTCGCCCCGTAGTCCGTTGCGGGCTGTCGCGAAGCCAAAACAGACTGAGCCCGGAAGCTACGACAATGTAGCGACTACTGAGTATCCTACATTCGCGTAGGCCTTTACCGCCCTGATCCCTTGTTGGAATCGGGTACGACTCCGGAATTCTCTTGGTGTTTACTGGGTTTGACGCGGCGGCATACTTGAGATAGATAGTTGGCTCGCTTATTGCTTTTGTGAAAGTGCGGGAGCCGTCGTCCCAAGCGGAAGCGGTTCGTATCAGCTTTAAAGAATCTTCCTCAACCCCACAGGACCATGGCAAAATCGAAACTGGAGTACATATGGCTGGACGGGAATCATCCGACTCAGAGCCTGCGTGGCAAAACCAAAGTTCTGGCTGACTTCAGCGGTAGCCTCAAGGACTGCCCCATATGGGCGTTCGACGGAAGCTCGACACAGCAAGCTGAAACAAGCGGGTCGGATTGTGTGCTGAAGCCCGTCGCGATCTTCCCCGACCCGGGGCGGCTCAACGCGTTTCTGGTGATGGCCGAAGTGCTGAACGCCGACGGGACCGCGCACGAATCGAACGGCCGGGCGACGATCGAGGATGACGACAACGATTTCTGGTTCGGCTTCGAGCAGGAGTACTTCCTGTGGGATCCGGACACTGATCTCCCGCTTGGATTCCCGGCAGGTGGCTTTCCCGGACCTCAGGGCCCGTATTACTGCTCCGTGGGAGCCGCGAACAGCTTTGGACGCGAGATCGTCGAGGAGCATCTCGACCTCTGCCTCGAGGCGGGCCTCAACATCGAAGGCATCAACGGCGAAGTGGCTTCGGGGCAGTGGGAGTTCCAGAGTTTCGCGAAGGGCGCGGGGGCCGCTGGCGACGAGACTTGGATCGCGCGCTATCTGCTGGAGCGGACGGCTGAGAAGTACGGAGCTTCGGTGAACTGGCATTGCAAGCCGCTCGAGGGCGATTGGAACGGCTCCGGAATGCACGCCAACTTCTCAAACACCACGCTGCGCGAATGCGGCGATCAGGCCACGTTCGAGGCGATCTGCGAGGCTTTCGGTGCGTCGCCCGAGGTCATCAAGGCCCACATCGACGTGTATGGCGCGTCGAACCACCTTCGTCTGACCGGACTGCACGAAACTCAAGCGATCGACAAGTTCAGCTACGCCATTTCGGATCGTGGCGCGTCGATCCGGATTCCGATTGGCACGGTCAACAACGGCTGGAAGGGATACCTGGAGGATCGTCGGCCGGCCTCGGACGCTGATCCGTACAAGGTCGCGGCGGCGATCATTCGCACGGTCAAGTCGGTAGAGCGGTGATCATTCGCACGGTCAAGTCGGCGGCACTTCCAGCGACGCAGGAAGCCGCTGCTGGGTAGGGATCAAACCTCACTATGCGTCCGCCGCCACGAAGTGCTCTCAAACCCAAAAAGCTCTGACCACCTTCGCGATGGTCAGAGCTTTTTGATGGAGGCGGCGGGAGTCGAACCCGCGTCCGCAAATGGGTCGTACAGAGCCTCTACGTGCGTAGCGTCACTCAGTGTTTCGCTCAGGGCGGCGAGCGAGCAACCGGTCCCCAGGCTAGCTACCTGAACATCTCATCTCTGGCCCGGGCAGCACCGACCAGCGACCAGCCCGACTCATCGACGTCTCGTAGACCCGCCTCGGGCAGGCAGATCAGGAAACGGACTACGAACCGAAGTTACGCAGCCAATGCCAGTTCATTGTTGGCAATTAAGGTTTTCCAAGGGGTTTTACGAGGACCCAGGAACCTCGGCACGCTACTCTATATTCACCAAACGCGTCGAAGCCGTGACGCCCCCGATGTCCTACCGACCTATGGCCGGCCTAAAGGCCTAGGCCGTTCTACCTGTAAGATAAGCCTTCTGGACCGAAATTACTCCCCGGAGTGGATCGAGGGTCCTCGTCAGGCGGCCTCGCCAGCTCCCGCGAGGTGCCGCGCCAAGTACGTTTCGAGCAGATCAAGGGCGGGGGGCCACGTCGTCGATCGCAAAAGGCACCCTCACGGTCGGCGTTGACATGCTGCCGCCGCTACCGAAAGACTCGGGGGACCGTAATCGGACGAGCCCGTTCGCGTTCACCAGTAACCGATTCGAGTTCCGCGCGGTCGGCTCTAATCAGTCGATCGTGGGACCGCTGTTTCTGAGCCGGCGAGCCCGACGCAGGACAGCGAGGGCACGTTTACCGGGTGCTTCGGGGTCAACAACATCAATTGCGATTTCGGCGGCGATGGTCGAAACGTCGGGCTCGGATGTGCCACCGACGTTCGGGGCGTGGTCAAGTTCCTGGACGCAGGGGGCGTACAGTTGGGCCCTCCAAATCCTGGTCTCTCCCTGGGTTCTTGAGGGTGGTCCGACCTAACGAGGCGTTCACTTTTAGGGTCCTTCTCATCCCCGAATCGATTGTGAACGGCACCGAGACTAAGCTCCAGGAGTTTTCTTAGACGGATATCGAGTGCTGATCGATTAGGGCAGGCGGCCCCCCCCAACGATGGGGGTGGCCGGTTGTCAGATCGGTACTAGAGCGGGCTCAATTACCCCTAGAATTGCTCGTCCCCTGCGCTTCCATCCTCTCCTGATAACGCGCCCCGCTCAAAACGGCCGAGAGCGCGTAATTGCCCTCCTGACAGGCGTACTCGTAGAGTTGGTCGGGCATCGCCGTCATCGGGATCTGGCCTCCCCATGACTCCGAGTAGGTCGACGGGTCGTCGACCGTGAACTCGTAGAGGATAGCATCCTCCCTCATCCGGCTGAACCGCTCAGTCACCTTCATATCTGGAGAGGAGTACGGTTGCAGTGGATGGATGTTGGTGGTCTCGACCACGAGCACATCACCCTCCCAGTGGCCCCACGAGTCTCCCATCCACGGGCGTATGTGTGGAGGCAGTCGCGGGCCGTCACCCATGCGGATGATCCGAGCATCGTGGACCATCTCCGTCATGATCATGATGTGATCGGGGGTCTGTACGATGGTGTAGTTGCTGTTGTAGCCCCCGTTCGGGAGCATCGGAGGGCCGGCCGGCGAACCGTATGAAGTGAGGCAGCGTTCGGCGAGCGGTCTCAGTTCCGGGTGGTCGTATTGGCCGAAGTTGCTCCTGCCATCCCGGCGCTCCTGGCGCCGCCTCTCGCCCTCTGCCGAAAGCGCGGGAAGCCGGCCGTTGGACGGAAACGTGATGAGCGAGGTCCTGGGCTCTCCGTAGACTACAGCCACTTGGGATCCCCTCTCGAAGAAGACGTCGTTGTACGAGTCCACGGCCGAAATGGTCTCCTTGGGTGGCGGTGGCGGACGATCCGGGTCGCTCGGCTGAGCGCCACTGGCGGTGCGGTCCACATAACCCTGCTCTATCTCAGCGACCTCTTCCGGTGTGTAAGCCGGACCCTGGCCCTCTCGACGCTGGAAGGCTGTCATGGACTGGTTCGTCCAGTTCCCCTGAAGATCCGGATGGCCGTCGGGTGTTCTGGGGACTTCCCACTGGCCGGCGTTGGAAGCCCTGCTCTGCGCCGCAGCGGTGGAGATGACGCCCGGCGCGCCGGTTGCACAAAGAACGGAGAGAAGTAGCGCACGACTGCTCATTTCACGCTCCAATCCAGCAGGATCCACGACAAGTGAACGGCACTCTTATCAAATAGCCCTCTGATCCCGGCCCCGCAACGGACCACCACCTGATCGGTTAGGGATAGGGGGCCACCTGCGAACGATGGGGGTGGCCGCTCTGCGGGAGAGGTGGATGGCTTCTGTCACCGTGACCCCCCAAGTGGGCCGTTTGTGAGGTAAGCGTCCAATGCGCTGACGAACATGCAGACGAGCAACTCGGCTAGGAACCCGCCCCCATCTTCATCGACGGACCACGTGACATGACCATCGAGATCGTTCAGCGGGCTCGCAACATGCGATAGCAGTGGGTGGGAGTAGGGCGATGGCCGCGCCCTGGGCTAGTCATTATAGTTCCCCTCGCAAGCGAGAGAGAGGAGCCGATTGCACCTAGGGCAGGTCAGCAGAGAAGCGGCAACTAGCCCCCAGTCCCCCTCCGTGGCAACCCGTATCGTTAAACGCTATCAGCCCGGTTCAGTTCATTGAAGAAGATCGACCTGCCTGCGTAAAGTGTCGACGTTTTAAGGCAGGCTGAGCGCAACCAGCTGGCCTGGGGCCTGCAGGACGATACGCTGCCGACCCTCGTGCATATAGGACATCAAGCCGTACCGCACGAGGCCCGGAGTCTCCATACTCCCCAGACGCTCGCCCGTGGCCTTGTCCACCGCGTAGAGGTAAGGGGTCTCTCCGTCGTCGCCGGTTGCCGTGTGGAGGAGCATGGTTGGGGTTACCATCATCGCGGAGTGGCCTATGTTTCCGGTGGGAGGAATATCCAATCCCTGCAGCGCCGGGTGTTCCTGTATAAACTTCGGTGTACCCCCATTCGGAATCCACCAAAGGTGCTCCCCGGTGTTGAGGTCGATCGCCGTGATTCGACTGTACGGCGGCTTCTCCAACGGTAGACCTTGGGGACCCGGCACACCGCTCGGCGTACCCCTACCGACGGCGAAGTCTGAGATCGTCGTTCCCGTCGGTCGGTCGAGCAGCAGATCTCGATCCACCCCCGGGACAATGACCCGCCAACCGCAGTTGGTTCTTGAGATGAGGTAGATAATTCCGGTTTCGGGGTCGGCTGCGGGGGGGCCGGAAATGTTCGTCCCGCCTAGCTCACCCGGGCACCAGATCGAGCCGCGCGATCCCTGTGGGTTGTCACTGTGTATGGGCGGGTTGAAGATCGGACCGAGCTGATAGTCCGACACGATCTCCAGTGCCTCCTCCCGCAGCGCGGGCGTGAAGTCGATGAGGTCGTCCACCGTGAGGCCGTGCAGATCGTATGGCTCAGGCTTTTCGGGGAAGGGTTGGGTTGGCGATAACTGCTCGCCGGGGACCTCCGACTGAGGGACCGGACGCTCCTCGACCGGCCAGATGGGCTCACCCGTCTCCCGATTGAAGGACCAGAGGATCGCCTGCTTCGTGGCCTGAAACGCCCCGGGGATTCTCTCCCCGTCCACGGTGACGTCCATGAGGATCGGCGCCGTAGGGGTGTCGTAGTTCCAGACGTCGTGATGGACCATCTGGAAGTGCCACGCCCTCTCCCCAGTCTCTACGTCGAGGGCGATGAGGCTCGATCCGAACAGGTTATCCCCAGGCCGGAAGCCGCCATAAAAGTCTACGGAGGCCGGGTTCGTGGGGATGAAAACGAGTCCGCGCTCCGGGTCTGCCGACATGGGCGCCCATGACGAGACATCCCCTGTCCACTGCCAGGCATCGTTCTCCCACGTCTCGTGGCCTACCTCACCCGGCCGCGGAATCACGTGGAATTTCCATTTGTGCGCTCCCGTTCTGGCGTCGTAACCCAGAATATCACCCGGCACATTCTCGACCCGCGACTGGTTGTAGCCCTGCTCAGCTGAGTTGCCTACCACGACCGTCTCGTTCACTACGATCGGCGGTGAGGAGTTCGTGATATATCCTAGTTCCAGCGGGATCCCGTAATAGGGGTCGTATGGCTCGTCCCATGCCTGCCAAGGACCCCAGTCGGCCAGGAGGTCCGGCAGGAGATCTACCACGCCGGTCTGCGGAAATCCCTCCAACGGCACCGGGTTCCCCCAGTTTTCGAGGGGTCTTCCGGTCTCTGCGTCGAGAGCGTAAAGGAAGAAGGCCGGGGTCGTGATGTAGACGACTCCTCTGCCCTCCACCTCCGCGTACGCGACGCCCTTTCCCCAAGGCGCGCGCATGGAATACTCAAAACGGAAGGTATTGGGCTCTCGAAATGTCCACAGCGTCCGTCCCGTTGCGGGGTCGAGCGCCACCACGTGCCGCCGCGGCCCAGCCACCGTGAACAGTTTGCCGCCCGCGTAAATGGGCGTGGGGCGCGGGGGGGTTGCCCCAAAGCTTGCATTGCTCCAGGTCCAATCCACCTGGAGATCGCTGAAGTTTGAGGCGGTGATCTGATTCAGAAGCGTGGATCGGGTGTGCCCGGCGTCTCCACCGATGTAGCGCCACTCCGCCGGCTCGGTCGCAGGCCGGACCCGCTGAGTAGCGCCTTGCACCGGCCCGGAGATCAGGACGCCGAGAGCGGCAGTCGCCGCTAGGAGCGTGGGCCCCCTGCCTCCCAGAAGCGTCCGCCGGGTGACTCCAGCACCCTCCCCATTCCCAGTCCCGAAGACTTCCTCAGCGTCGGGTTTCTCGTTCATGAAAACCTCCCTGAGCCACTGATCGAACATCTCGTTGCATCTCTTGTTGTGACACTCCCCCGCAAACGTATGCGGGGCCACCTCCTCAGGCAAAACGCATGCGGGCGAAGGAGAGCAGGATTCACATGGAGCTAAAGACTTACTCGAAGAGCGGCAGATGACTCCCGAACAAATAGCCAAAGCCCAACGGCTGTCCCGCGAGTGGCTAGAGGCCCATCCCCCCGGCGGCAACTAGCCCCCGGTCCCCCTCCGCGGCACCCAGCCACGCCTAGCTATCCAGCACGGTTTCACTCGTCCTGATTTGCGGGCCTGAGTGGGGCGGCGCAGAATTGGGGCATGAAGGGAACCCGGAAGTGCCAGAGACATGATGGAAGTTTCGTGAACTGGATCCCGTGGATTGTGGTGATGACAGCCGGTGCGACCGCGACTGTGACCGTCGCTCAAGTGGCCGAAAATCTCGTGCTGTCAGACTCCATAATCTCGTTCGTCTCGTTCGCTGATACCACTCAACTCACGGCTACCGTTAGCGATGCGAACGGTGAGGTGATCGACGGTGCCACGGTGACGTGGGCGACATCGGACGATGCAGTCGCGACGGTATCATCCACAGGTCTCGTGATTTCGGTAGCGAACGGCTCAGCCACGATCACTGTGACAAGTGGGTCACTGAGTGCGACGGCATCGGTCTCCGTAGCAGTGCCGTTTTACCTCGCAGCGAACGGCGGACGGTCATCTGCTCAGCTGCTGCTGTGGGCCAAACAGGCACGCTGGGCGGCGTCGTATACACCAAGCAATCGAAAACTAAGATCGACGCGCTTATTGATGAAGAGGATTACGCGCCCCTAGCGATCACATGCACCAGTGACGTCCCGATCATGGGCGGCATGTTCCACAAAGCCACGGCGTTCAATCAGGACATCAGTTCGTGGGACGTCAGCAGCGCCACGTATATGGGATACATGTTCTACAACGCCACGTCGTTTAATCAGGACTTGAACGGCTGGTGTGTCCCTCTCATCACTAGCACGCCCACTGATTTCGATACTTTGGAGACCTCTTGGGTTCTGGATCGCCCGGTATGGGGGACGTGTCCCTCCGTAGGGGCAAGGAGAGACAAAATAACCTTCCGTCAGACACCACCGTCAGCCCTGCATGTTCTCTGATGGCAAGCCCCCCAGTGGGGTACGCCCCCCTATTCCACCGCCACTGAACCTATAGACAGTGTTTCACGCGCCCGATCATGCGAGTATGTTGCGAGAGAACTTCTATTGGAGGACTAGCTGATGAAAAAATATCTGCTGCTCCCGCTCGCTCTAGCAGTCATCTCCGTCGTTGGGGTTGATGCACAGGTTCCGGACCTAGAAGAGATGCGTGTTCTCGCAGAGCAGGGGGATGCGATAGCCCAGTACAACCTCGGATTTATGTCCGCCAGTGGCAGAGGTGTCCCAGAAGACGATGTGGAGGCGGTGCGCTGGTATCGGCTAGCAGCCGATCAAGGGTATGCGATAGCCCAGTACAACCTCGGGCTTATGTACTACAATGGGGATGGCGTACCGGAGGACGATGTGGAGGGGGTGCGTTGGGTTCGGCTAGCAGCAGAGCAAGGGCTTGCGCCAGCCCAGTACGGCCTCGGGTTTATGTACGAGACTGGCGAAGGCGTCCCAGTGGA
>CAUZVZ010000092.1:0-11526 GCA_963583605.1 Gemmatimonadales bacterium UBA6960 | reverse complement strand
TGACGCCCCGCAGCATGTGCAGCGTCCACCCGCCTTTCTGGTAGGTCTGGGAGCTCGTGACCCGACTCATGTCGTCCAGGCCGTCGTGCACGATCCGGTAGTCCGGATTCTCCTCGTAGAAGGACCGCACCCGGTCACGGCTCTGCAGGAGTCCCTGCACGAAGTCGTCCCGGCCGTACTGGTGCTCACGAAAAAGGAGCGTGAAGTACGTCGCGAAGCCCTCGCTGAGCCAGACGTCGTCCCAATCGTATTCCGTAACGGCGTTGCCGAACCACTGGTGGGCGATCTCGTGGATGATGACGTTGCGCCAGCGGGTGGTCCTTTCGCCGGTCACCGAGTTGTCGCCGTAGAAGATCGAGGTGGCCGCCTCCATGCCTCCTCCCACGCTGTTCGACTGGATATTGGCGAGTTTCTCGTAAGCGTAGGGACCGACCCGGTCGCCGTAGAACTCCAGCACCTGTTTCGTGGGGACGGCGAAGTCGTAGAAGCCCGCGTCGCGGTCCTGATAGTAGACCCACGTCTGAATGGCTATGCCCATGTAGTCATCGACATGCTGCACGGCGAAGCGGGCGACCCCGACGTTGTACAGCCAGGTGGCGATGGGCACCGACTGCTTCCAATGGGTGAGGAGCATGCCGCCGGGGAGGGCGGTCTCCTCGATCTTCAGCCCGTTGGAGACCACCTGGTAGTGGTCGGGGGCCGTGACGATGAGTTCGCTCGTGGCCTTGTCATACGGGTGGTCGATGGTGGGCAACCAGTTCCTGGCACGATTGGGCCAGTTGTCGCTGAAGAAGGTGCGGTCGCCGTGTTTGTTGGGTCCGATGATCAGGCCCGTAGCAGGGATGCCCCGGTAGCGCACGGTGTACTGGCTGCGTTGGTTCGCCCGAGTCGGCTCCGAGAGTGTGATGAAGAGCTCGTCGTTCCGGTGACTGAACGTGACGGCGCCGTCGCTGGAGCTGACCTCGCTCACGGCCATTCCCCGTCCGTCGCTTCCCTGATTGATCAGATCGAGGCGCACGCGGGTGATGCCTTCGGCGAGAAAGCGGATGTCGACGGTCGCCTCTCCCACGATCTCGTCTGTAACGTCATTCAGCGTGAGGCGAAACGTGTAATTGAGGGCGTCGATAGCGGGGTTCTTGGGGTACGTATCCGCCGGTTCGGGTCCGCCCGCCGCGCTCACAAGAAGAGTCAGTCCAAGAAGAAGGTGCTTCATGTGTCTCCACTTTTCTGTGGTTCGGAGGGGCAGCGGGGTCATGAGTGAGACCCGAGGGGCCTACCTCCGGATGCGTTGAATCTCCAGTAGCTGCTCCCGCAGCGTGTCGGCCATGCCCGCCGCCTCCAGTTGGCCCCACAGCCGCCCGACCGTCGCGGCGTCCACGTATCCCGGCACCGTCGTTCGCCATCCCTGAGCCTCTCGGAAGCTGTCGACCGCGGCCACAGCCTCGGACGTGTAGAGACTCCGGTCCGGGTCTTCTCCCGGGTACTCTGAGGCGTCCGATCTGAAGTACCCAAGCGCGTGAAGCATCATCTTCAACTGAAGGACGTCCCGGCCCGTCTCCTGCTCCAACTCCCGGAAGCCCAACGTCTCGGTGATCGTGTTGTAGATGCGCCGCATCTCGCCGAGGGGGTTCGGGTGCTCGCAGACGTTGATCTGGACTGTGAGGCCGTCGTCCCGACGGGCCATCCCCGGCCTGGGATCGGCGACGATCACGGCGGCTGATTGGGTCTCCCCGTGGCGTGCGTCACCGCCCAAGACGTGGCCGGCGTTCAGCGCCTCGATCAACCGGTCAGCCAGGTTGCGATGTGTGCCCTCGCTCGCCTCGAAGGTCCGCGCTACCGCCTCGATGACCTCGGGGCCGAACAGCGTATTGCCTTGTGCGACGTATGTGGGGCCGGACCGCCCGCCCGCCCACGAGCTGTTGTTCTCTCCCGAGTGCTGCGCGGACAGACCGTCCAGGCCGATGACCCCGATTTGACGACGCTGCGCGTTTTCGTCCTCAGCGAGCAGGCGCGCGAGGGCCTCCCGGGGAGAAACGCCCTGCCCCATCAAGTCCATGAGCTCGTATCCGTACTGTGTCCTGGTGGAGGCCTGGGTCGCGACCGCACCGACGCCGGCGCGTACCCACGGCACGCCGTTCCCGACGCATGCGTTGCGCGTTGTCACGGCCACACCGGACTCGCCGGTCGCTGGGTCGATGGCCGCGATGGAGAAGGTGTGAAAGATCAGCTCTTCGCCGCCCCAACCCACGGGCTCCTGGCCTTCAACTGGGACGGAGAACATGAGCGCGGCTCCGAGGCCGGCATACCATACTCGTGCGAACATTCGTCGACTCCTTTGGTTGTGCGTCCCGATCCCCTAAAAAATGAGTAGGCCGTCCGCTCTCGGTTTCCAGTCCTTCATGGTTGAAGCGACGCCCCAATACAGCGTGGGGTTGTAGAGAAAAATCCAAGGAGCGTCGTCGCGGATGATCGTGTAGATCCGCCGGTAGATGGCCTGCCTGTCTGGGTCGGAGATGGTCGCCTGCGCTTTTTCGATCAGCGAGTCCACGTCCTCGTTTTGGTACCCCTCCCACCAAGGACCCCGCAGCCCGGAATGGATCTTCTCCCGCAGGACGCGATAGGTGCTCCGTGGGCTGGAGTCGAAACCGGCGGCGTCGTTGATCCTCTTTTCCCGGACCATCTCCGAGTACGCCGGCCGGTCTTCGTGCTCGACGATTTCCAGGGTGATCCCGACGCGCTCGTACTGTGTCGCCATCAGGCGTGCCAATTCGGGCATTTCATCCGGCATCACCAGGGGAATATCGAAGACCAGAGTAAGGCCGTCTGGGTAACCGGCCTCCGCCAGGAGGCTCCGTGCCCTGTCGGGATCATAGGGATAAGGGGGAGTGTCGGGGTTGTAGCCGAAATGGTTCGAGTCCAGGTATCCGCTGAGCGGCCGCGCGGCGCCTTGTTTGATTTCGGCGATGATCTCGTCCATGTCGAGGCCATAGTTCAAGGCCTGTCGCACCCGGCGGTCGCGACCGGGCCCCTCGAGTGCGTTGGCCATGAAGATGATGGACAGTCCGCTGTCTCTTTCGTGAGCCAGGGCCGTCCCGGCCTCTGTGATTCGCTCTCGGCCCCCGATCCCGATACCGGCCACGACATCGACCTCACCGTTCAGCAGCGCCTCTACACGCTGGCCCGGATCACCCTCTGCGATCCAGTGGATTTCTCCGTACTCCGGGGTCTCCCCCCAGTACGCGTCATGCGCCCGGCCCACGACCCGGGTGTCACTTTGTTCGACGATCCGGTACGGGCCACTGCCCACATATTCTCCCGGCAATTGGTCCAACTCGCTGGCCGGGCTGATCGGCATCGCGACCAGGAGGTCCAGGAGATCCGCCATCGGGTCCTCCGTGACGATGCTCACCACCAGGCCTTCCGGGGCGGAGATCTCGGCCGCTCCCAGGTAACTGATGTACACACCCTGGGTTCCGAAAACGCCCCCGATGGACGGATCGAGAACGCGCCCCAAGGTGGCGACCACGTCGGAGGCATCAAGCACCTCGCCGTTATGGAATCTCACGCCCTCGCGTAAATGGAACGTCCAGGTCCGGGCGTCCTCGGCGACTTCCCATCGCTCGGCCAGGGCAGGCTGATAGGTGCCTTCCTCATCCACGCGTACCAGCGCTTCATAAACGGAGAATATGATGCTCAGCGGGCCGAGGGCGTCACTCGCGATATGGGGGTCGCCAATCGTCACGGACGGCTGCGAGACGGTCAGGACCGCCTGCCCGGTACCCGAAGGAGGAGGCCCGCAACCAGGAAGTGCCATCAGAGCGAAGACCGAGCCCAGAGCGAGCTCGCGGAATCGTCTTCTGGTCGAGAGATCGCTCTTCATCCTTTGAAAACCCCGCTGATGGATATGAGCAGCCAAGCTATCCGATCGCTTTGAGGTCGGCTACCGAGAGAGCCAGTCGCTGATGGCTTGCGATTTGTCCTGAACGGCAGAGAATGAGGGTCTGCGGTTTCTTACAAGCGCCCATATCCCAAAGGTGGTCTGGTCATGCGGAGCGTAATCCCTGCCCTATTTCTCACTGTCGTGCTCGCGACTTCCATCCCGCCTGAGGCATCGGGTCAGAACCTGCACGCCGGAGGGAGCGATCCCCTTACCATCGACCATTACGTCCCGGTCGTCTCCAAGGCCCCTTCGATGGAGGGCGATCTCGCCCAGCTCTATGTGCGTGAACGGGTGCTGCCCGGCACCGCACTCCGGTCCAGGAATCTCGAAGCCCGGGTCATCATCTTTGTGCACGGCGCTGGCACCCCGGCCGAGGTCGCCTTCGACCCGCCCGGTGCGAGCTGGATGGCCTTTCTCGCCGAGGCGGGCTACGACGCGTTCTCGATGGATATGACCGGCTACGGCCGATCGACTCGCCCGCCGTCGATGAACGACCCGTGCAACATGTCCGAGGGCCAGCAGGCGGAGTTCATACCGACCCTGATTCCGGAGTCTTGCTCTCCGAGCTACGGCTTCGCTACCACGACGATCGAGTCGGACTGGCACGATCTGGACGCGGTCGTCGACTACGTTCGTGAGCTTCGTGGCGTGGACCGCGTACACCTCGCGGCGTGGTCGCTGGGGGGACCGCGGGCCGGAGGGTACGCCGCCCGGTATCCCGACAAAGTGGCTTCAGTCATCCTTCTTTCCCCCGCCTACAATCGGAACAGGCGAGCCGAGGCTCCAGAGAGCCTCCCGGTCGCGGGACCCGCGATGACGAAACAGTCGAAGGCCGATTTCGCGGCGGGCTGGGACAGACAACTCGGTTGTGCGAACCAGTTCGAGCCGGCGGTGAGAGAGTCGGTCTGGGCCGAGATGCTCGCGTCCGATCCGGTGGGGGCGACCTGGGGAACCGGTGTACGGAGGGCTCCCCGCGTGACCACCTGGGGCTGGTCGATGGATGAGGTGGCTCGCCAACAAACCCCGATGCTTCTGATCGCTCCGGAGACCGATGGGCAGGTCTCGCCGGAGCGGGTCAGGGAGCTCTATGAGGATCTGGGCTCCTCGAGGAAGGTGCTCCTCAACCTGGCCTGCTCATCTCACTTGGCGATGTGGGAGACGAACCGGTCGGTCCTCTTCGACGCGTCACTCGAGTGGCTCAACAGCGGAACCGTCGAGGGGATGAAGAGCGGCAAGGTTCGGCTGGGCGGATGACGGACGGACAGTTCAAAAAGCGGGGCGTCGACTACGACGTCCCGACGTACATGCCGACGCTGCCGAGGGAGTACTACCAGTCGGAAGAAGTCTACTCCGAGGAGGTGGAGAAAATCTTCTACAGGCGCTGGCTCATGGCCTGTCGGGAAGAGGAGATTCCGGAGGCCGGGGACTTCGTGGTGGTACACGTCGGTGACGAGAGCATCATCGTCGTGCGCGACAAGACGGGTGAGATCAACGCGCACTTCAACGTGTGTCGTCACCGGGGGACGCGGCTTTGTGTCGCCGAATCCGGTTGTTTCGATGCGGGGGCGATCACCTGCCCTTACCACGCTTGGAGGTACGAGCTCGACGGGCGACTCAAAGCGGCGCCGATGATGACCGAGGTCGAAGACTTCGACAAAGCGAACTTCAGACTGCACGGGGCCCACGTGGGGCTGTGGGGCGGGTTCGTGTTCATCAATCTCGCCAAGGAGCCGGTGGCGTTCGAGGATGAGCTGGCTCCGTTGATCGGAAAATTCGAGGACTGGAGACTTCCGGAGCTACGGATCGCCCACAGGCTCGAATACACCCTCGACTGCAACTGGAAGATCATCCTTCAGAACTATCAGGAGTGCTATCACTGTCCCGGCGTCCATCCGCTTCTCGCGAAGTGGACCCTATTCCGTGGGGCCGAACACGACTGCCTGGGCGGAGCGGTAATCGGAGGATATATGACGTTGACCGAGGAGGGGGGCAGCATGACGATGGACGGGAAAGCCGCCGCCCCACCGGTCTGCGATGTATCGGGCGACGACCTCCAGCGTGTGCACTACTACTCGGTGTTTCCCAACCTGTTGTTGTCACCCCATCCGGATTTCGTGCTGTATCACCGCATCCGAGCGGAGGGGGTCGATGCGGTCCGCAACGATTGTTTCTTTCTCCTGCATCCGGACGTCATCGCGGACGCCGAGCGGATGGAGCGCTTCCAGTCCGCGATCGAGTTCTGGGACCTGACGAATCGCCAGGATTGGCAGGTGTGTGAGCAGATGCAGCAGGGTCTCAAATCCCACCGCTTCACGACGGGCCGTTATGGGCCTATGGAAGACGTCCCCTATGCGTTGGACCAGGAGGTGCTGCGGGCGCTTGGGCACGAACGGACCACCTGACACGAGCGGATGCCCTGACTAGGTGGATCGCTCCGGCACCACTCGATCGTTCCGATACCACTGGACCGCTTTGGCGCCACTGGATACAGTGACCCCTGAACGACAGTCGCTCGACGAACCCACGAGGTCCAAATGCGCCATCTCTCTCCACTCATTGCCCTCGCCCTGCTTGCTCCGGCGGCAGGCGCCCAGCAGCGCTCGCAGTCCGGGCCGATCATCCACTCGACGGGGGCGGTGTACGCCGTGCCCTCGCCGGACTTCGAGACCGCGCGGGATCAGGAGTACAAGGTCGCCTTCGAGATCGGGTCCGCCTCCCCGTCCCCGGACCGCCTCAACGTCTCACTGAACACCGTCGCGCGTTATTTGAACATGCACGCGCAGGCCGGCGTGCCCGCGGATCAGATCCACGCTGCGGTCGTAGTCCACGGGACGGCCGGCTGGGAGATGTTGGACGACGATGCCTACCGGGAGCGGCATGGCGTGGAGAATCCGAATAGCGAGGTGATCCGCGAGCTGGTTGCCTCGGGAGCCCAGGTGATCCTGTGCGGTCAGACTGCAGCAGGGCGGGGCCTCCCGACCGATCGACTCGCTGACGGCGTTCAGCTGTCGCTCTCGGCGATGACCGCGTTTCTCGTGCTCCAGGAGGAGGGGTACCGGGTCAATCCCTGGTAGGACCCTCTGGATTGTGGCCAGGCTGACTTGGTTCGTAGCGCCGCCCTCCAGGGCCATCTACGTTACCGGTAGATGACGTTAGGACCCTCGACCGTCGAGACGAGGTAGCGGGATGGAGAGTTTACGAGGCCGTCTGCTGATTTCCGGCGGTGGCCTGTTCGATCAAAATTTTCGCCACACGGTCGTTCTGATCGGGGAGCACAATGCCGACGGCGCGTTGGGCGTCGTCTTGAACCGCGCCCTGAACGTCACGGTCCAGGAGACCGTCCCGCTCCTGGGCCCCTTGGTGCCCGCCGGCGAGGCGCTCTACGAAGGTGGTCCGGTTCAGCCGACCACCTCCGTGCTGCTCGCCGAGCTCGCCGATCCCGAGTTGGCGGACCTCCTAGTCTTCGGGTCCGTGGGCTTTCTCGTGGGCGAGGTTTCGGCGGACGTCCAGCCGGGCATTCTCAGGGCGCGGGTGTTCTCGGGCTACTCAGGATGGGAGCCGGGCCAACTCGAGGCAGAGTTGGCGCACGACTCCTGGATCCTCGAGCCGGCACGTGAGGACGACGTATTCACCGACGCGCCCGACCTCCTCTGGAGTCGGGTGCTCGCGCGGAAGGGGCCGGAGTACCGGCAATTGTCCCGGATGCCGTACGACCCGTCGATGAACTGAGGGCCGTCCGCTCTCTACATCACGATCCGCCGGTACTGCAGCACCTTGATCATGTACTTGTCGAAGAACCACTTCTGGATGTCCATCATGTCGATTTCGCGGCCCTGGATGTAGGACTGCTCGATATCGGAGGTCATATCCAGCGGGGTGCCGGTGGTGATGAGGAGTGTCGCCTGCTTTCCGGGCTCAAGCGAACCGACCCGGTCATCGAGCCCCATGAACTCCGCGGCGTTGATGGTCACAGCCTTGAGGGCCTCCTCCTCGGGGAGCCCAAAGGCCACGGCGACCCCCGCTTCCCAGGGCAGCCGGTTGCTGTAGAGGGCGCCCGAACCACCGGAAATGGCGAACTTCACGCCCGCTTCGTACAGACGGGCCGGCATGGAGTAGGCGCCGTCGTACCCTTCGTAGTCCCGGCCCGGCGCGGCCATGGTCGACGTAAGGATCACCGGGATATCGTTGGCCACCAACCGGTCCGCGACGTGAATGGCGTCGCCCCCTCCCCTGATCACGAGCCAGAGGTCTTCCTTCAGAGCCCAGGTGATGGCGTCGTTGATCTGCGCTGCACCATCCGCGTTCACCACGACCGGGATCACCCGGTCGAGGGCCGGAATCATGGCGGCGTAGCGTGAGTCGGTCCGTACCTCTTCACCCGCAGCTACTGCGTCGCGGTATGCCCGCGCCTCGCTGAAGAAATCCTTGAGCTGCTGGACCCGCTCCGCGTAAGGGACGGGCTCTTCCTGCGGCCCGCCGAAGCCACCACGGCGGCGGCCGCTGCCGGGATTGGGGTCGGGCCAGTTCACGTTCAGGGCCGCTGCCGACTCGATGGACATCTCCTCCCAGCTCCACCCTTCGAGGCTGAGGGCAGACGACATGCCGGAGATGAGGCCGCCGCCTGGAGTGCTCAGGCTCACGAGCACGCCGGAAGAGCGGGTGGTGCCGATATGGCGGCTCTCGGCGTTTACGGCTACCTCGGCTCGCACGTTGGGGTTGAAGTCGCCCAGCTCGTTGACGTCACTCGAGACGCCCACGGCGCCGATCTCACTGATCCCGACGGTGCTGTACGCATCGATGAGGCCGGGGTAGATGTGCTTGCCGGACACGTCCACCACCCGCGCCCCTTGGGGGATCTGAACATCGGTACCGACGGCGATGATCACCCCGTTGTCGAAGAGGATCGTGCCGTTCTCGATCACTCCGTTGGTCACGGTGTGGATGGTGGCTCCCTGCAGTGCCACCGGCTCAGACTGGGGCGGGACGGTCATCCGCACCTGAGCGCTCGCCGAAGACGGCGAGCCGAGGGCGGTGGCCATGGCTACGGCCAGGGATGCGGCTAGGGTCAGGGCGGCCACGCCGCCGGCGCGGGATAAGACTCCCGTCATGGATCCTCTCTTGGTCATGGTCATTGTCATTGTCATGTCCGTGGTCATGGTCAGTTCCTCCCGCCTGCTTCTGCCATATTCGTGCTCCCCTCAAGGGAGAGGATGGCTTGGATGATCTGGGCACGCTCCCAATCGATCCGTTCCCGCAGGACCGCGTCCTCTTCGAGAGAGAAGTAGCGTCGGCCGTCTACCCAGGTCTGTTCGGCCCGGGTGAATTGGGACAAGGGGTTGCCGCTCCAGATGACGAAGTCGGCGTCTTTGTCCGTCTCGAGCGAGCCCACGCGGGCGTCGATCGCAACGGCCAGCGCTGATTGGTCGGTCACCGTCGAAAGGGCCTGCTCTTGGGTGAGCCCGGTGCGCAGCAGTTTGCCCGCCTCCCAATTCATGCGACTCGCAATCTCGCTGTTGTCGGAGTGCAGGGACGTCACCACGCCCGCCTCGATGAGGATGCGGGCGTTATAGACGGTGGCGTCGTACGCCTCCATCTTGAAGGCGCCCCAGTCGCTCCACACCACCGCCGCGACACCTGAGGCAGCTAGCTCCGGCGCGATCTTATAAGCCTCGACCCCGTGTTGCAGCGTCTGAACTCGGAAGCCGAACTCTTCGGCCAGGCGCACCAGAGCCAGGAACTCGTCGGCCCGGTAACCGTGCGACGAGATGAGCAACTCCTGGTTCAGGATGTCGAGGATCGACTCCATGCGTAGGTCGCGGCGCGGAGGAATCCCCTCGCCGTCGGCCTCCCAACGCTGCCATTCTCGTTCGTAGTCCCGCGCGGCGAGAAAGTGGTCGCGGATGATCTCCTGCGTCCCCATGCGGGTGTCGGGGTAGCGCCCCTGACGACGCTTGGGGTTCTCTCCCAAGGCGAACTTCACCGTCCTGGGCGCGTCCGCCAACTTGAGGTCCTCGGGCAGCGAGCCCCACCGCATCTTCACGAAGACATTCTCGCCTCCGATGGGGTTCGCGGACCCATGCTTGATGTGGGCGGTCGTGAGCCCGCCGGCGAGTTGGCGGTACATCCAGATGTTGTTGTGCGTCACCACATCGCCCATTTGCACCTCAGGCACGATGGCGAAGCCGCTTTCGTTTATCGCGTCGACTCCGGAGTGGATGTGGGGGTCGATGAGCCCAGGCGTCACGTGCTTACCCGTGGCGTCGATCTCCACCGCACCGCGGGGGGCGTCGAGATCGATGCCGACCTCTACCACCCTTCCGGCCCGCACCAACAAGTCAGCGTTTTCCAAGCGCCCCTGGGGACCCTGGGTCCACACGGTGGCGTTGCGCACGACCACGGCGACGGGCTGTTCAGGGATGCTGCTCCGCCCATACTCCATCATGGGGCGGATGAAGGGGAGGTCGATCTCGGGGACGTTCATGGCTACCGTGCCTCGGGTGGCCCCTTCGTACGCCTCGGTGCGGGTCCCCCTGAATGCCGGGTCCGCCCCATTGGGGAGCGACGTCCAACCGTAGAACTCGTCACCCTGTACGGATCCTGCCAGGAGGGCCACACCTTCGTATCCCAACTCTTCACCGTCAAAGCGCACCTCGAGGCGTCCGGTCTCGGCCACGACGCTCGCTGAGGCCAGGTCTATGTTGGCGCCCTCGGGGCCCACCACGTCGATGGAGCCACGCAGACGGTTCAGCGGGCCTTCGAGACGAAGCACCGCGTCGAAGCCCCACTCGTCTCCGGACGCGATACGCCAGGTGCCCCGGGGGTCGATCTGGGGCGGACGGGTCACGCCGTAGACTCTCCCACGGACCCAGACGTCACGCACGGTGGCCTCCTCGGTGAGGAGGTCACCCTCGCTCACGACGAGATTGGCTACTTTGCCCGACTCGATAGTTCCGTGCGTGCGCTCGATTCCCAGCCAGCCCGCGGGCGTGGTGGTGAGTGCCGCAAGAGCGTCAGCCGAGGAGAGACCGCGGGCCACGGCGATCCGCAGATTGGGGAGGAACTCGTTCAGCGACGAGAGCCCGTCGGAGGTGATGGCGAACGGGATCCGGGCCGCGGCCAACTGGGCCGGGCTATTAGGGGCCAGGTACCAATGGCGCAGGTCGGCCAGCGTGGCGTTGAGCGCCGACTCCGGGTCATCGACGTCGGGGGCGTCGGGAAAGTCCAAGGGGATGATGAGCGGTTCGGTGCGTCCCCGCAGTACGTCGATGATGCGGTACTCCTGCCCGCTCCCCCGGAACCAGGGATCGACGCCGAAGTCCGCAGCCAACTTATAGGCCCTCAGATACTCCTCCTCGCTGCTCGTCTCGAAGAGCACCGGCTGTTCCCCCTGAACCGCGTCCTCGAGAGCCCCCAGCGCTTGGCTGGTCTCCGGCGGAAGGAAGGCGCGGCCGCTGGCCTCATAGGCACCCCACGCCCGGATATACCACTCCGAGTCCATGAACGTCTGCTTCATTAGGGCGATGGTCCCCATGGCAGAGTTGGGGTACGCCCCGCCCAGCTCGAATGAGCGTTGGAAGCCTACAGCC
>CAUZVZ010000091.1:0-11564 GCA_963583605.1 Gemmatimonadales bacterium UBA6960 | reverse complement strand
TGATCCCCCTGGGGCTGGCCCTGGTTCTGGCGGGAGCCGGTTTAGCTGACCCACCACGCCTGATCGAGGCGGCGAAGGTTGCGGATTGGGCGGCGGTCAGGACTCTGCTCGAGCAAGGGGCGGACGTCACCGTCACGGCGCCCGACGGATCGACCGCCCTTCATTGGGTGAGCTACTGGGACGACGTCGAGACCGCCGAACTCCTGATCCGCCGGGGCGCCGACGTAAACGCGGCGAACGATCTCGGCGCGACGCCCCTCTGGATCGCGAGCTTGAACGGAAGTGCGTCGATGGTTCGGAGCCTACTCGAGGCCGGAGCGGAGCCGAACGCAGCTCTTCTCTCCGGCGAGGCCCCGGTCATGACAGCGGCCCGCACGGGCAGCCCCCGAGTCGTGGAGCTGCTACTCGCCGCCGGTGCCGACCCGAACGCCAGTGCCACGCGCGGTCAGACCGCGCTCATGTGGGCGGCCTCCCAGCGGCACTCCGATGTGGTTGGCGTACTGCTCGAATACGGAGCGGACATCCACGCCCGGTCGGAGACGTGGAGTCAGGTCATGGCCGTCCCTCCTCATAGCGACCCCGCGAATCAGCAGGCCGTCCCTCACGGAGGCAACACGGCGCTGACGTTCGCCGCCCGGGTGGGCGATCTCGCCTCGGCAAGGACGCTCGTGAATGCGGGGGCGGACGTGAACGACGCCGATGCGCGTGGCGTCAGCACAACGGTTCTTGCCGCCCACTCCGGATTTGGGGATCTAGTAGAGTTCTTCCTCGACGAGGGCGCCAACCCGAATGCGGCCGAGGCCGGGTTCTCTGCGCTCCACGTGGCGATCATGCGTCGGGACGAAGACCTGGGTCGTTTGCTTCTCGCACACGGGGCCGATCCGAACGCTCGACTCACGAACTGGACACCCACGCGCCGCGCGTCGGCCGACTGGTACTTTCACCAGTCCCTGATCGGAGCCGCGCCCCTCTGGCTCGCGGCACGGCTCACCCAGCCTGGCTTCATGCGCCTTCTCGTGGAGCACGGGGCCGATCCGCTCTTCGTGCATCGGGTCCAATTCGTAGCCTCCTCCGGATCGTTTGGGGCCGGCGGAACGACCGAAGCGACCACCGCTCTCATGGCGGCAGTCGGGATGGGCGGCCCGAGAAGCGTGCGTGGCTTCGTCCGTCCGGATCCCGCCGAATTGGAGTTTCTCACCCTCGAAGCCGTACGATTTGCTGTGGAACTCGGCATCGACGTCAACGCCGCCAACCTGGATGGCCAGACGGCCGCGGACGCCCGGACCTATGCCTCGGTGAGGGAGTTTCTGGCTGCGGAAGCCGCCCGCTGACATCATTGGCATCAAGATGGGGTTCCTAGCGACGGTGGTATAGGGTTCGACAGACGTGCGTATATGCTCTGCGGTCCATATGATCTGGGCTGCTTGAGGGCTCGGGTGCCGAACTGATGTCCGATCCTGCGCCTCGCTGACGGGCAGAGGCCCTGACCGAACCCGAGTGAACCTCCTCGTCACCATCATCGCGCCCGTGTTCGGCGTCGTGGTGATAGGCTTCCTCGCCGTTCGGCTCCGGCTTCTCGGACCGGTGGGCACACGGCGGATCGTCCTGTTCGTGTTCAACGCCGCGATTCCGATCATGCTCTTCCAGCGGCTCGCCGCGATCACATTCCCCGATCGAATCGAGTGGGGATTCCTCTTCGCGTTCTACGGGGGGGCGCTCACGGTTCTCGCGCTCGGTATCGTGGTCGCGCGCTTCGGCTTCCGGCGCCCGCTCGATGAGCAGGCCATCTTCGGTATGGGGGCCGGCTTCTCCAACACGGTATTACTCGGTATTCCACTCCTCCTCACGGCGTTCGGACCCGAGGCGGAGCTGCCGGTCTTCATGATCATCGCCTTTCATTCGGCCACGCTGCTGCCGATCTCGATCGCCCTGATCCAGGCCGGACAACAGGCGCGCGAGGAAGCAGTGACCGTTCGAGTCGCGAAGCTGGCGATGGAGGTCCTGGCCAACCCGATCATCGCCGGGATCGTGCTGGGGCTCTTGGTGAACTTCGCGGGCGTGACGCTGGCCGGACCGATCCAAGCGGCAGCGGAGTTCATCTCCACCGTCGCGATTCCGTGCGCACTGATCGCGCTGGGCGGCTCCTTGGCGGCCTATCCGCTCAGAGGCGACCTCGGCCCCGCTGCGGTGCTGGCGGCGCTGAAGCTGACGGTGCACCCGTGCATCGCATGGGTCATCGCGGTGCCGATCCTGGGGCTGAGCTTTCCGTGGGCTCCGGTTGCCGTCGTGATGGCGGGGATGCCGAGCGGAGCGCTCGTCTACTTGTTCAGCGCGCGCTACCAGACCGCCACGGACGTAGCGGCCCGCACGGTGCTCGTCTCGTCCGCGGCCTCGATACTGACGCTGTCGGTCCTGCTGGTGTTGATGGGGGCGTGACCTAAGTTGCCAAGGTGTTCCTCTTCCACGTCATGCCGTATACTCGCCCGACGGCACGTGGTTGATTTTCGTGGAATCGGATATTCGGGCCGTCAACGGAAACATCTACGCGATTCGCCTTGGCGTGGACACCGAAGCCACTCCGTTGATCATGGGGGACGGGAGGTTCCTCGGCGAGATATCACTTTCCCCCGACGGTCGCTGGCTCGCCTATAATCGTGGGTATGAGGTGTGGGTGCGTCCTTTCCCCGACGTCAATGCGGGCCAGTGGCAGATATCGACGGACGGGGGAACGGAACCCGTGTGGGCACACAGTGGCGATCGGCTGTTCTATAACAGTGGGCCCGCCCTCGGACGCGAATTGGTGGTCGCGGACATCATCGTCGATCCCGCGTTCGCGCTTGGGCAGCAGCGGGCTCTGTTTGCCGTGGACAGCTAACAGGCCGGAAGCGGTCAAGCCCAATACGATGTCAGCACCGATGATGAGCGATTCGTGATGCTGAAGCTTGCCGGCGGCGAGAGTCAGCTGATTCTCGTCGAGAACTTCTTCGAGGTGTTGAAGAAGCGGGTGCCGAACTAGCAGTCTTACAAGAGAGGGATGACATCATGCCCGACCTCGACGTCAGCGTGAACATCGCCTACCACCACGACCTCCTTTTCTACAAGGGGCTGAAGACTAGCCAGGAACTCCTCGAGCCGGGACCGGACGCCCTGTACCGCCTGGAAACCGTGGGGATGGGTGTCGCGAACTGGATGCTGGCCCAGGGCGATGTCGCCGGCGCCCGTGAAGTCCTCGAGGAGTTGGCGCAGGATCCGTGGTGGCCGGGCTTTGGGCGAATCGTCGCGGAGGTCGAGCTGGCCAGGCTCACTCGCTGAGATGCGGATTGTGAAGACCCGCGACCTCCGGTGGTACGACCTCTTCCACTTGCGAGGCACCCGCCGGGACTTTCTGCGTGTGGGTCGCAGCGTGGCGGGCCTCGTCGCCCTTGGCGCCGTGCCGGCGTGTGCCGGAGGGCGACGGATCCGATTTTCGTCCGACCCCTTCACATTCGGTGTCGCGTCCGGGGACCCGCTGCCGCGCGGCGTCGTCCTCTGGACACGGCTCGCACCGACGGCCCTCGAAGGTGCCGGAGCGCTCCTCGATCCCGTCGCAGTCGACTGGGAGATCGCCGAGGACGAAGGGTTTGCGCACGTGGCCCAGACCGGATCGGCCGTGGCGTCCCCCGAGCTCGGTCACTCTGTGCACGTGGAGGTCGAAGGGCTCGAGCCGGGCCGGAATTACTTCTACCGCATGATCGCGGGAGGCGAAGCGAGCCCGGTCGGCCGAACGAAGACCGCCCCCCCGACCGACACTCCCCTCGACCAATTCCGTTTCGCCTTCTCCTCCTGCCAGCACTACGAACAGGGGCTCTTCACCGCCCTACGGCATCTGTCGAACGAAGACCTCGACCTGATCGTCCATCTCGGCGACTACATCTACGAGGGATCTCCGATTCGGGATCGGGTGAGACTACACGAGGGCCCGGAGATCATGACGCTCGACGACTATCGGGCTCGGTACACGACGTACCGTACGGACGCCGATCTCCAGGCGGCCCACGCGAGCGCGCCTTGGGTCGTCACGACGGACGATCACGAGGTCGACAACGACTACGCCGGCCAGATCTCCGAGGATCGGGCGTCTCCGGAGACGTTTCTCCTGCGCCGGGCCGCCGCGTACCAGGCGTATTACGAGTTCATGCCGCTCCGGCGCTCGTCGATGCCGGCGGGGCCCGACATGCAGCTCTATCGGAGGCTGAGCTTCGGCGACCTCGTCGAGATGAACGTCCTCGACACGCGCCAGTACCGGAGCGTGCAACCGTGCGGTGAAAGCGGGAATCGCCCAACCTGCGCGGCACACGTCTCGGACCAGCAGACGATCCTCGGTCAGGAGCAGCGGCGATGGCTCTTCGACGGGCTCAGCGCATCGGAAGCCCGCTGGAACGTCATCGCTCAGCAGGTCATGCTCGCGCGTCTCCGCCGGATCGACGACGACGGCGCCGACACCTGGTCGATGGACAAGTGGGACGGGTATCCGGCGGAACGTCAGGCGTTGCTCGACCTCGTGGGCGACGAGCGCACGGCCAACCCCGTCGTGCTGACCGGCGACATCCACTCCAACTGGGTCACGGACCTGAAGCGCGACTTCGAGCAGGAGTCGTCCGAGATCGTGGCGACTGAATTCGTCGGCACGTCGCTGTCGTCGGGAGGGAACGGGCGCGCGATGACGGACGGGGGCCAGCGCTCGATGACAAACAACCCCCACGTCCGCTTCTACAACGGTCAGAGAGGCTACGTCACGGCTACCGTCACACCTCGGCTGTGGACCACGGAGTACAGGATCGTCCCGAACGTCACGCAACCAGGCGGCGGGGTCGAGACGGCGGCGACCTTCGTTGTCGAGGATGGCCGAGCGGGAGCGCAGGAAGCGTAGGCACACGACCCGAAACCTGATTCTCCCGCTGAAAACTAGGGCGAATAGGGGCTCCGTTTCGCGCTACGCCGTTTTGTTGCGCGCGAGAGCTCCTCATACAGCCTGGTCATGGTTTTCATGCCCAGGGCCAGGTTCTCCAGTGCGAACCATTCGTTTGGGGCGTGCATATTCGCTCCGGGAAGCGCAAAGCCCATCACGACGACGTTGGCTTCCAAGGCAGGGATAGGCGATTTAAAGACCCTTTCCGAGAATGGCACCCTGCTAGAGCGAGGCGAGACCCATCGGTCATCACCGTCCAAGTCGTACGTCGGTTTGGTATAACGGGCTAACTGACTCACCGGATGTCGAGCGCCGACGAGTTCTCGAACTCTCGACAACGGAGAAACCAGAATGGCCATCCGCGAACTCCGCATGTCGTCTAGGACGTCGTAGTGTTCGTCTCCTCCAGCCCGAGGAGAAGATACATGCGTTCCTGGACGTCACTCATTCCGGGATAGTGGTCCGCGGCTGGAACGAGGGGAAGAGTGGGCGGCGCATCTTTTTTTGACGGGGCCTGGACGGGTCCGCAACTTCGCTCCCGCTACTCTCGACGATCCCACGTGAGTCGGTGCGCTGGACCGCCGTCTCTACGTCCTGCACTTGGAGGCCGCGATGCACACGACTTGTAGCGCCGTTCACGTCGGCCCGAGGATGTTGTCGGCCGGTGTCCTTGCGCTCGGCGTCTTGTTCGGATGCTCCGACAGTTCAGGTACCGCGGGCATGGGTGCAGTCGCCCTCGCCGAGTATCCGAGTGTGGAGGCCGGCTTCCTTTCGGCCCTCGAATGGCGGTTCGTGGGGCCGTATCGAGGAGGGCGTGTCGTTGCGGTGGCGGGAGACACCCGGGATACCCTCGTCTTCTATTTCGGGGCTGCCCACGGCGGAGTGTGGAAGACTACCGACGCCGGAGGGAACTGGTGCAACGTGTCGGACGACTTCTTCGCGTTCTCTGCGGTGGGTGCCCTGGACGTGTCGCTTTCGCATCCCGACGTGATCTACGCGGGGACAGGCGAGGGGCTCCAACGGCAATTCATCTCATCCGGAGATGGGGTCTACAAGTCCACCGACGCGGGAAAGACGTGGACCAACGTGGGCCTGAAAGAGACCCGCCACATCTCCACGCTCCGGGTCCATCCAACCAATCCCGACATCGTTTATGTGGCCGTGATGGGGGACATGTTCGGCTCCAACCCGGAGCGCGGCATCTATCGAACCACGGATGGAGGGGACAGTTGGACGGACATCACCCGCAACCCCGGCCTGCCGACGGGGCTGATCGGGAAGATCGGCGTAGCCATCTCACCGGCCCGCTCCAGCCGGGTGTATGCTTTCGTCGAGGCCGCCGCCGGCGATGACGGCTTGCCGGGAATCGATCCTTGCCGCCTCTAACGCTTCAGCAGCATCTTGTCCGGCCAGGTCGGACCCCGTAGCCCCCTGAAGCAACGCAGGGGCGCGAGGCGTCCCCCAAAGGAGACTGCCATGACTGGATCGCCCCTCCCCTGCCGAGTCCCCGTGGCTCTGGTCGCCGCGTTGAGCGTCGCTCTGACCACTGCCCCGACGACCCTCCTCGGCCAAGGACGCACGCTCGAGGTAGACGACCTGCGTCTCGAGGTCGGGGTCTCGACTCCTGTTCTGTCCCCCGACGGTAGTCAGGCCGTCGTAACGACGAGCACGCCCAACTACGAGGACAACCGCTTCGATCGGACGCTGATCCTGGTCGATGTCGTGACGGGTGAGCAAAGGGATCTGACGCCGCATCGGCCGGAGGTGAGCCAGCCGCGCTGGGCGCCCTTCGGGCACATTCTCGCGTTCACTGACGTGGACGAGGATGGCGAAGGTCGTCAGGTGTTCCTGCTGCCGATGGGCGGAGGAGAGGCTGGGCAGGTGACCCACGCCCCTGAGGGAGTCCGCACCTTTGAGTGGACGGCGGAGGGGGCACACATCCTCTATACGAGTCGCGAACCCGCCCCTGAGCTCAAGGGGGAGGAGCGTCACAACAAGTCGTTCGAGGTGGGGGATAACAGCTATTTGACGAGCGAAGCCCCGAGGTCTGCCCACCTTTGGCGTGTGCGGGCGAGGGGCGGCGAGGCCGAGCGGCTTACCGAGGGTGCCGAAAGCATCGAGGGGTTCGTGGTGTCGCCGGATGACCGAACCGTAGCGCTGGAGGTAACGCCGCTCCCGCACAGCGGGGAACGGAGCACCATCCGGCTGATCGATCTCGACTCGGGCGAGATCAGCGATCTAGTGGACGACCCCGACGTCAGTCCGAGAAGTTTTTCGTCCCAGGGGTTCTACCTGGCCTTCGGCCGTTCGCGGGGTCCCGAGCCGGGCTTCAACCCGGGCGGGATCTTTCTGAAGCCCACGGACGGGGGCGAGACGATCGATCCCACGGCACAGATCGACCGTAGCCTGGGCGGCATGGCGTGGCTGCCCGACCGCCAGTCCATACTCGTGAGTGGTACCGATCTGACCGAGCGGGCTCTGTGGCACCAACCGTTGGACGGCGCTCCCCAGCGGCTCGACCTCGGAGACGTCCATCCAGGGACCCCGGTCGTGGCCCCGAACGGCACCGTCGTTTTCGTCGGGCGAGAGGACTACCGCCCCGCCGAGCTTTACACGATGAAGGTGGGTGAGTGGGAGCCCAGACGCCTCACGGCCTTCAACGACGCTCTGGCCGGCATGAGACTCGGCAACGTGGAGACGGTGACCTGGGACGGTCCCGACGGATTCCGGCAGAACGGCGTCCTCGTCTACCCGCCCGACTATGAGGCAGGAAGCTCGTATCCGCTTGTGCTCAGCATCCACGGGGGTCCCATGGGCGCCTCGCTCGAGGCGTTCAGTACGTTCAACCAGATCATGGCCGCGCAGGGCTGGCTGGTGTTCAGCCCCAACTACCGAGGCAGCAGTACCCAGGGCAAGGCGTTCCAAAGCGCGGTGATCAACGATGCGGGCGAGGGTCCGGGTCGGGACGTGATGTCGGGCGTCCAAGTGCTGAAGGATCGAGGGATCGTGGACGAGACCCGGGTAGCCGTCTCAGGCTGGTCGTACGGTGGCTACATGACGGCCTGGCTGACCGCCCACTATGACGGATGGAGGGTCGCGATGGCTGGCGCCGCCGTCACCGATTGGTTCGACTGGTACAGCATGGCGGACATGAACACCTGGGCCGGTTACGGTCTCGGTGGGTCCCCCTGGCTCAACGACAACGCCATGAACTACTGGCGTCAATCACCCATGGCTTACGCCCATCAGATCCGAACGCCGACCCTGATACTGTCGGACCTCGGCGACGAGCGCGTGACCGTCAGCCAGTCCTACAAGCTCTATCACGCGCTCAAGGACAACGGCGTGGAGGTGAAGTTCGTCGTGTATCCCGTATCGGGGCACTTCCCGCCGGATCCGGTCCATCGGCGGGATCTGAGGCGCCGTTGGGTGGAGTGGATCGCCCAGCATTTCGAGGGGACAGCGGCGGCGACGAACGAAAGGTAGCACCCAGAGGTGCCAGCGCTCCCCGGAACCAATGGTTTCCGATCCACTTCCGTCTCAGTGGCTATTATTGGTCGCCCGGCTATCTATCCTCGTACAGATCGGTCGGGTCCGCCGCCGCGAGTTCGACAAAGAATTCAGCGATCGCCTGGGTCACTGCCCCAAAAAACGCGCGCCCCTCTCGGCTGAAGCATGCCGCGGATCCCCGACTCCGGTGCCTTCAGTGACCTCGGTCCAGCTCCGTGGGGTCCATGACCCGTCCGCCCCGGAGTACAAGATCGTAGGTCTGAGCGCGGGCGGCGGTGGCGCCGAGCGAGAGCCCGACGAGTATCGCGGCCACGGCCCACATGCCGTAACGCATCATCGAAACATCCCGTGCCGCATCATCGGATACCCGCACCGCTCTGAGGTGGAATCCCGCCAACCTGTGAATCCCGCCTACTCTGAGGAGCTGTCGGGCCCCGACAGGATCTTCCAGTAGCACCAGCCCGCCAGTCCCCACACGAAACTGAGCGAGCCCACCATCAGGATCCATCCGCTGATCGTCATCGGTCGCCTCCAGTGCTTGCGTCCGTCGTGGGTCCGTCCGCCGCGGGCTCCCAGCCCACAGCCAACTCTTTGCCATCGAGGTCCAGTCCCTGCTCAATCCACCGCTTCTCGCCGACGCGCACGCACAGCGCCAGCAAGACGAGTACGGCTGTGATCAACCCGAGTGCGAGCTGAGCCAGCGGCTCCTGTCGGATCTGTGCGATCGACGCGGGCAGGTTTGTCACGCAGAACGCGATCAGTACGATCAGCAGATAGACGGGCGCAACCCACTTCATGATGAACCGGAAGACCCTCGGTATCTGGATTTCGGCTCCCCGGTGGATCTCGTCCCAGCCTACGTCGATGCCGAAGATCCAGCTGAACGCGATGATCTCAATCATCGCCATCACCAGGATCAGGAAGGTGCCGACCCAGAAGTCGATCGTGCTCCAGAAGATGCTGCCCTGCGTGAAGTAGATGACCAAAAACGAGCCCACGAGGCAGATCGCGACGACGTACAGCGTGCCTGGCTTACGGTCGAGGCCGAGGCTCTCCTGGAAGAACGCGACCGCGGGCTGGTACATCGAGACCGAGCTCGTCACCGCGGCGAGGAAGAGCATGAAGAACCACACGGCGCCGACCAGCGGGCCGATCGTGCCCATCTGAGCGAAGACCACAGGGAGTGTCTGGAAGCCGAGGCCGAACGTGCCCGCGCTCACCGCCGCGATGGTGCCCGTGAGTCCCAGGAAGACGAAAGACGCGGTCAGCGTGATCAGGCCGCCGAAGCCGACCTCGAAGACCTCGTTCGTGGCCGCTGCCGTGAGACCCGAGAGTGCGACGTCGTCGCTCGGCTTCACATAAGAGGCGTAGTTGACGATGATGCCGAACCCGACCGAGATGCTGAAGAAGATCTGCCCGGCCGCCGCGAGCCAAGTCTGCGGATTGGCGAGCGCCGCATAGTCGGGGTTCCACATGTAGGCGAGGCCGTTCATGACGTTCTGATCCGGAAGCGACGGATCCGGCGTTCCGAGCGTGAGGACCCGGATCAGCACGATCAACGCGCACACGGCCATCAGCGGCATCGCGAACGAGACGAACTTCTCGATGCCCTTGGAGATGCCCTTGAGGATCAGGTAGATGTTCAAGCCGAACGCCACGGCCCAGAACGCGACTGTCGGGATTCCCAGCGATCCGTAGATAAGACCGTTTCCGCTGGTCCCCGTGAAGTCGTTGTAGAACTGGGTCGACGCCGCGGTCTGTTCCGCGATCGCCATCGAGGGGTCGATCCCCGTCGAGCCGGTGACGTAGGCGTAGAAGTAGCCCAAGCACCACGACGCGATGAACGTGTAGTAGAAGGACACGGCGAGCGGAATCATGACACCGAGCACACCCGCATAACGCCAGGGGCGTCCCTTGCCGATCACCCCCATGATGGCGGGTGCGGAGTGGAAACCCTTCTGGCCGGCGTACCGGCCCATGGCCCACTCGGCCCAGCAGATCGGGATGCCCAGGAAAATCAACGCGCAGAAGTAGGGGATCAGGAACGCGCCGCCGCCGTTGGCAGCCGCTTGGCCCGGGAAGCGCAGGAAGTTGCCGAGTCCGACCGCGGATCCGGAGACCGCGAGGATGACCCCGAGCCGGGATCCCCATTGCTCTTTGGTATCAGCCATACGCGTGCACCCGTTGAGGGAGATGTGGTACGTATCCTCGGCCGCATCCGGCCGGTGTCCGAAGAAAGGCGCGTCGATCATCCGACGAATTGACTCCTGGGTCAAGGGAAGGCTCCAGCCACGCGGCTGAATCTTTTGTGAACGACCACCCGCCTTGACTCCAGGGGTCTACAAAGAGTACCCTTGTGGTCTACAATATAGACCTGCCCTGAGGGCAGACCGATACCGAAACGTGGAGTTCCGAATGCCCGGTAAGGCCTTCCTCGGCGAATTCGAGCAGATGATCCTGCTCGCCATTCTGCAGGGCGGTGAGGACGCGAACGCGTTCGAGATTCGAAAGGAGCTCGAGGCGAGCGCCGGAAGGACCGTGACGAAGGGCGCCTTCTACACCACGCTGGATCGCCTAGAAAAGAAGAAGTACCTGACCTGGACGACCCGGGTCGCCACGGAGGGTCGCGGGGGGATGCCGCAGCGGCACTTCGAGGTGACCACCGCGGGGGTCCGCGAGCTTCGCAAGTCGCATGACGCCCTCGTGAATCTGTGGCGGGACGGGGTTCTGGAGCCGCGATGAACCGCTCGCCTCGGAAGATGGAGCCCCCCATGCGGGGGTCCCACACACCGGTGCCTCCGCCGAAGGCGGACGCTCTACTGCACCGATGGCTTCCGGACGGCGTGCTGGGTCTCAGCATAATCGGAGACCTTCACCAGGAGTATGCCGAGCTGGTCTGACGTGCCCCCACCTGCGGTACCACTTGCTATGTTAGACCTGCAACCGTTTGTGGTTCCTGGAGCTGAGGCATCCTGAGGAACCAGGGTGATGGTTTCAATGCTTCCGGAGCGGGGGGTAGACGGCCGCAGGCGCTGTGGGGTCGGACGGTATTGTACACCTGCGTCGGGGCTCGGGGCTCGGGGCTCGGGGCTCAGAAGGTTCCCTT
>CAUZVZ010000090.1:0-12052 GCA_963583605.1 Gemmatimonadales bacterium UBA6960 | reverse complement strand
TCCTATGCCTTTGCCTTGGTGGGCATCGATGACTTCAAGACCCTCCACGACCGCTATGGGCGGGACGCGAGCGACCGCGTCACAAGAAAAATCGCCAACAATTTGCGTAAGGCGAGTGCCAGCGCCTTCCGTTACGGCGGCGTAAACTTCGTGCTTGTCTTCGCAGGAAGGGGCGCAACGAGGTCCTCGGGGACATCGATACCCTGCGCGTGGACATCGAGGACTTCCAGTTCCCGCTGCACCCCAAGGCGGCGGCAAACGGCAAGTGAGCGACCATCCGATACCCTTCAGCGCCGTGGTCCGTGACCGTGACGGTCGGCGTAGCCGAACGTGGAGAAAAGAAGGGGTGGCCCGCCAGATATGGGGCCATTGTAAAAGCCGCTCGCGCGGCCCTCAACCGTGGTCAAAAGGCTGGCGGAAACACCGTTTCGAAATAGAACCACCGGCTCTCTCTTGCTCGCTCTCTGTGGCGGCGTCAGTTTAGCCTGCTACGTCGGTCCACCCGGAGCGCCCAATGGTTCACAACAACACGTTCAGCCGCCGGACCTTGGAAAAGGTTGCCAGTGAGTAGGGCCACTGAGCGCTCCACGATCACTGCGGTGCTGAGGCGTATTGATCTCAAGGTTCGCTTCAACCAGACGCTCCACCACTTGTCGGTCGCGACGTGTCTGGTGCTCAGCGCCTTGCTGCTTATCGAAGTGGCTCCTCTGTTGGTGCCGGTCAGCGTGCCGCCGGAGACCCTGATCGTCGCTGCCGGGTCGGCCGCTTTCCTGGCTTTCCTGATTTGGTCCCAAGTTGGAGGTTGGCGGCTCGAGCGCGCGGCCGGTGTGGCCGATCAGCGCGCCGGCCTGCATGACGAAATCAAGAGCGCGTACTGGTTCATACGGCAGGACGATTCCTCGCCGTGGGTCGATCTCTTGGTCGGACGTGCTGCCCAGACGGCTCGCCGATTGGATCCGAGGCGTCTGGTTCCAGTGACGATCCCGAGACGATTTGGGCTCGCGTTGGTGCTCTTCGGACTCCTGCAGGTCATGGCGTTGGTGCCCTCCGACAGCCCCCTCCTGAGGTTCGCGGCAGCATCGGACTCCACCCGCTTCGAGCGAGCGCGTGAGGCGTACGCTGACGAAATCCGTGACTTGATCGATGGCGAGGGTGACGAGCTCTTGGATGAGGATGCGCTGGCCCTGCTCGAGGCGGCGCTTGAGGAACTTGAGGCTGCTGAAACGTCCTTCGATGACGTCCTACGCGACTTACGGGAGGCTCAGGACGAGCTCGACGAGGGAAATCTGGAGATGGCCGCCACTCGTGACGCGCTCGAGGAGCTGCTCCAGGAGTTCGCGGGGTCGAATGAGTTGGCCGAGTTCGTCGACGCCATGATGAACCAGAATCTCTCAGACGCCGCCGAGGGGCTGCGTGATCTTTCCGATCAACTCGGTGACCTCGCCCCCCAGGATCTGGCGGAATTGGGGGAGCGTCTGCAGGACGCTTCCCAGATCGATGAGCCGGTCATCGACGAGTTGCTCGAGGCGCTGAGGGAGGCGGCCGACGCGATCTCGGAAGACCGCCTCGAGGATGCCAAGGAGGCCCTGAAGCGGGTCGCGGCCGCGCTTGAGGAAATAGCCCAACGGCAGGCACGCCAGGAAGCGAACAACGATGCTTCGGACGCGGCAGAGGCGATGCAGGAGGCACTGGCCCAACAACCCGGGGGCTCGCCGGGACAGGCACAGGCGCAGATCGCACAGAGCCAATCCGTCTCGGGTGAGCAAAGCGACGCATCGGCGGCGTCACCATCATCGGAGGTGACCCGTTCTGAGGGCTCAGATGGGACCCAGAGCGGGCCGGCGGGCAATGCTACCGGGGATCCGTCTGGCAATGAGCTCGAACTCGGCGCCAGCACGACGTTGGAAGCCCAACTCGCGCTCGAAGTGATCGACGGAGAGACGCCTGAGTTTGCGGAAGAGGAGCGGGAGTTGGATCCTGAGGATCTCTTCCAGGAGGCCAGTCGCCAGCAGAGTTCGATCGTGCAGTACAGTGACGTGCGGGCGCCGTCGCAATACTCCCAGGGTTCGGCGTTGAACGCTGAGCGAATCCCGTGGCGGTACCGAAGCCTCGTTAAGAAATACTTCCTGGCCATTCGGCCCGATGAGAGAAAATGACGACAACGCAACTCGACAGTATCGATAGCCGGGTCAGTGAATTCACCGACCAGTTCCAGATCGTCAAGGAAGAGATCTCCAGAGTCATCGTCGGTAATGGGGAAATCATCGACGGAACGCTGATCAGCTTGCTTTCCAAGGGCCACGTGCTGTTGGAGGGGATACCGGGAATCGGGAAGACCAAGATCGTAGCGACGGTCGCGGACGTTTTGCACCTGGCCTTCTCACGCATTCAGTTCACGCCCGACCTCATGCCTGGCGATATCGTCGGAAGTGACGTGGTGCACGAGAGCGACACCGGCGAGAAGCATCTCGCGTTCCAAAAGGGGCCGATCTTCACGAATATCCTCCTTGCGGACGAGATCAATCGCGCCACGCCCAAGACGCAGTCCGCTCTTCTGGAGGCGATGCAGGAGCGCAGCGTCACGGTCGGCACGACCACCCACAGGCTCCGGCCTCCCTTCTTCGTTCTCGCAACTCAGAATCCGCTGGAAATGGAGGGGACCTATCCGCTGCCCGAAGCGCAGCTTGATCGGTTCTTCTACAAGCTGAAGATCCAGTATCCGGAAGCGGATCACATGCACGAAATCATGGATCGGACCACGCGCCGGGAGGAGCCTGAGGCGGGAATGGTGCTAGACCGGGATCAGATCCTGGTGATGCGCGACACGGCTCGCTCGGTCCCGATCGCGCGATCCGTTCAGGACTATGCGATCCGTTTGACGCTTGCGACCCATCCCGATACGCCGCACGCGCACCCTCTGACGCAGCGGTACGCCCGCTTTGGGGCGAGTCCGCGCGGAACCCAGACCCTCGTGATCGGGGGCAAGGTGAACGCGCTGCTCAATGGCCGCGTCCATGTGTCCTGCGAAGACATTCGCGCCTTTATGCTCCCCGCATTGCGGCACCGCGTGCTGCTCAACTTCGAGGGCGAGGCGGAGCGGATCGATACCGACATGATCCTGGAAGCGATCATGAAGGACACTCCGGAACCCTCAGAGTAACCCGGCGGGCCCGGCGTTTATCGCATGAGTGAGAAGGGAACGCTCTTCGACGACGAGTTCTTGAAGAAGCTCGAATACTTGAATCTCGTCTCGAATCACATGATTCCCGGACACATGCATGGGGAACATCGGGCCAAGAAGAAAACCGATTCGGGAATCGAGTTTGCGGATTACCGCCAGTACGTACCGGGTGAAGACACCAAGAACGTCGATTGGCGTACGTACCTGCGTCTCGACAAGCTGATTCTGAGGCTCTTCGAGGAAGAGGCGGACCTCCCGATCTACATCTTTTTCGACGCGAGCGGGTCGATGGAGTACGGTGACCCCGTGAAGTTCGACTATGCCCGCAAGATCGCTGCGGCGCTGTGCTACGTTGGGCTCCTGAACCAGGATCGTGTCAACTTGGTCGGCTTTGCGGACGGCATTGCGCATGAACTCTCCGCGCGCCGGGGGAAACACCAAGTCTGGCACGCGTTTCGTTTTCTGGAGGCAGCCGAGTCTCATGGCGCGACTGCGATGGAGAAGGCGTTCAAGGCTTTCTTCTCCTCTCGCCGGCGCCGTGGACTGGTGGTGGTCGTGTCGGATTTCCTGGATGAGCAGGGCTTCTCCAGAGCGTTCGATATGCTCCGCTACTTTAAGCAAGATCTGTTCGCCGTCCACATCCACACCCCCGAAGAAGCGCATCCCGATCTTCCCGACGAGGTGCTTCTGGAGGATGCCGAGCTGGGGACGTCCCAGCGCGTCAGGGTTACGCCGGCCCTCCTCGAGGCCTATGCCGAACAGTTCGAGGAGCACTGTGAAGAAGTGGGCGGCTATTGTCGCAAGAACGGCTGGGGCTACTTGCGGACCACGACGGACGTCCCGTTTGAAGACCTGATACTCCAGGTTTTCCGTCAGGGCCGGTTCCTGAAATGATCTTTCTCGGCATGAGCGCGGGGTTGATAGGAGCCCTTCTGGGCACCACGGTACTGGCCGTCATATACCTGTATTGGCTCAAGCCGCCACCTCAGCGGGTGGTCGTGCCTTCGACATTGCTTTGGAATCGCCTGCTCAAGGAGAAAAAAAGGAACACGTTCATCGACCGATTGCGCTGGTGGCTTTCGCTGATGTTGGCCTTGACGATCGGCCTCTCAGTCGCGGCCGGGATCGGGCGTCCCGAGCTTTCCTCGCCGGGTCGAGACATCCGCAACATCACGGTCGTGATCGACAATTCCGCGACCATGGCCACGTTCACCGCTGACGGGTTCACCCGTTGGGAACGAGCGGTGGCGCATGCGGGCCGATTCTTGAGGCAGGGAAGCGCGAGCGGGAAGTTCCTTATTCTTGACACGTCGGGTCAGGCCCCCCCGGGGGAGCCCGGCGACCGACGGGCGGCCCTGGAGGTGTTGGCCGGACTCACCGTTTCGCTCGGTGGTGTGCCTGAGTTCCCGGATCTGCCCGAGGTCGAGTCTGAGGTGTTCTTCATTTCCGACGGGGTCATGGTGGACGGGGCTCCGCCTGAGGCGACGCTGATTTCCGTTTTCGAGCCTGCCCACAACGTCGGCATCACGGCTTTCGGAATAGAGGCGTTGCCCTCAGAGCCGACGCGCTACAATGCCTTTGTCCAGATTAAGAACGCGTCGCCCGTGGCGGAACAGGTCACACTCCGTTTGAGTGGAAGCGACAACGGAGGCATACGAGACACGCTGACCCTCCAAGCTGGAGAAACGCGGGCTCACCTCATCGATCTAAGCGGGTTCGGGCGCGGGCCCGTGCGAGCCGTGGTTACGGCGGACTCCGACGCGTTCTCGGCCGATGATTACGCGTACGGGTTCCTACCGGTTCGGACTCAGACTCGCGTCGCGCTGATTACGCCGGGCAGCCTGTACCTTGAGAACGTTTTGGCGGACCAGCCGAAGTTGTCCTTGGAGGTCATACGTCCGGCCCAATACAATGCGCTGGTCTCGGCAGACGTGTACATCTTCGATCGCTTCGCTCCGCCCCAGGCGCCCGGCGGCCCGGCATTGTTGTTCTTGCCGCCCGATGCAGCGTGGCTGACGCCGACACTCAGTGTCGTGGAGGTACCGGACGCACCGGGTTGGAATCCTGCGCATCCGGTGCTTCGTTTCGTGGCGCTCGAAGATCTGCGTATCGATCGGGCGGCGCGTATTGCGGTGCCCGCGGACGCCGCGGGCCCCCGGTCCTATGCCGATGCGCCGGGAGATGGGGCCGCCACCCAAATCGTGGTTGGAACCAGGGCGCTGCCGCTCATTTTGGTCAGCGACCGAGAAGATCGGATTGTGCGCGTATCGTTTGCGCTGGAGGATTCGAACTTCCCGCTCCAACCGAGCTTTCCGATTTTTTTGGCGAATGCGTTGGGCTGGTTGATGGATGAGCAGGTTGCGCTGGCTCGCGTACCGGGTCGGGTCGAGGTGCCACTTCCGCGGGCCGTGGTCACAGACCTCGAGGGCAACGACATCGTCGCCTGGCCGCTGTCCGATCGCACGGTCTTCTTGGCTGAGCAGCCGGGTCTCTACATGGTGGCGGGCGAGGGTGACAGACGGCTTCGAGTCGCAGTCAACTTGGCCAGTACTGAGCGATCTTCGGTCAATGATTCGGAGATCGCCTCGGGCGAGATTACTGCCGCTGCGTCGACCGCGTTGGCGAGTGCTGAGCCGGGCCCCAACGATGAGTTGTGGATTTTTCTGCTGCTGCTGGCGCTGGTATTGGTGGTGGCGGAGTGGGTCACCTACCACAGGCGGCTGACCATATGAGCATCGAATTCGCTCGGTGGTGGCCGATTCTGGGCCTGGTGGCGGTGCCGTTCATTTGGCGGCTGTCTCAGCGCTCCACGCTGGGGTCGTCGCCACGGCATCGTGCGTTGGCCGCTGCATGCAGGATCGCTGTCGTGGTCTTGTTGGTCGCCGCCCTTCTCGAGCCCGTCTGGCACCGGTCGGGCAAATGGATGTCCGTCGTTTACGCACTCGATGTATCGAGCAGTATCGACCCGACCTTCGTCGGGACCGCCATCGATTGGATAGCCTCGACCGATGCCAGGGGTGCTCCGGCGCACTCAGCCTTCCTCGCTTTCGGGGGTTCGGCTCGAGCCGCGGCTACCGCCGAGGGAATCCGGTCGGTCGAAGTCTCTGCCGACGGCGCCAATCGCTCGATCAACCAGGGCGCCACGAATCTCGAATCGGTCATGGCGCGGGCTTTCCGGAGCTTCGATCCGCGCTATCTCAAGCGCCTCGTGTTGATTACGGATGGCAACGAGAACGCCGGAAACGTGTCCCGGCTGTTGGGCGAGGCGCAGGAGAGCGGTGTACGGGTGTTCACGCTTCCGGCCACGGTCCGGGGCGACGGGGACAGCTGGGTCGAGTCCATCGATCTGCCCGATGAGCTCCGAGAGCAGGAGCCGGTGACCGCGACCGTACGTGTATTCAGCCGGGTGGCCTCCATCGCCACGGTCGCGCTCGTCAGCGACGGCCAGACGCTCGAGACCCGGGAGGTGACGCTCGAGCCCGGACTCAACGAAGTCCATTTCGAGGTTCGGCTTCCGGCGGGAGGTGCGGGGACGCTTTCGGGACGGCTTCAGGGTGAGAACGACCCGCTCGGCCAAAACGACTTCCTTACACAGGCGATCTCCGTCGGCGCACGTCCCCGCATACTCTATGTCGAGGGTCGACCAGCCAGCGCTCAGTACCTGAGAGACGCGCTCTCCTCGGAGGGCATAGACGTCACTGTGGTGGGCCCCGAATCCTTGCCCGCGACGGTGGGGGCTCTCGAAAATTTCGACCTCATGTTGATGAGTGACGTACCCATGAACGCCCTGGGTGGCGAACAGGTGGACGCTATCCTCGAGTATGTCCGGGACTCCGGGGGCGGATTCATCTTCGCCGCCGGCGAGTCGAGCTACGGTGAGGAGGGGTATGAGGGGTCGGAGATCGAGGAGGTGCTTCCCATCTGGTTCCAGATCAACGAAGAGCGGAAGGACCTGGCCCTCGTCATCGTCATGGATAAGTCCTACAGCATGGTGGGCCCGAAGCTCGAATTGTCAAAGGAAGCGGCCAAGGCGGCTCTGGAGCTGCTCGAGCCGACCCACAGCTTCGGGCTGATCACGTTCGATGACACTCCATACGTGACCGTGCCTCTTCAACTCGCCGTAGAAAAGCCCCGCATCAACGACTTCATCAGTCGCATCATTGCCGGGTCCCAAACGAACATCTATCCGGCGTTGGAGACGGCGTTCAACGCTCTCGCGGACTCGGAAGCTGAGGTGAGGCACATCATCCTGCTGTCCGATGGAAAGACCTATGCGGACGATTACGAGGAGCTCGTTTCGTTGATGTCCGCTTCGGACATCACCGTCTCGTCCGTAGCCGTAGGCCAGGAGGCGGATAGAGAATTGTTGGGGAATATTGCGACCTGGGGGAGGGGGCGCAGCTACTTCATCGAGGACGCTGAGCGCGTCCCGCAGGTTTTCATCCAGGAAACCCAGATCGCTTCGCAGTCCACGCTGGTAGAGGAGGCCGTCCAGACCACGGTGATCACATCGATCGAGGCCTTCACCGACATCGACTTGAATGCGGCGCCGCCTCTCAGAGGCTACGTGAGAACGCTGGCGAAGGAGACCGCTGAGGTGCTCATCCAGTCCGAATCGGAGGACCCACTGTTGGCGCGGTGGCGGTACGGATTGGGCAGAACCGCTGCTTTCACTTCGGACGTCAAGAACCGCTGGGCCGTCGATTGGTTGACGTGGGATGGGTATGGAAAATTCTGGTCCCAACTTGTCCGAGAAACCATGAGGCGTGACGGCGGAGGCGAGCTGGATTTCATGATAGAACGGGTCGGGAATGAAGCCCTCATTACGGTGAGTGCGCTTACCGAAGAGGGTGCCTACCGTACCGATCTTGATCCACGCTTGAGCCTGGTCGGGACTGAGGGGGAGAGGACTCCGTTGGACTTCCAACAGGTTGGCCCGGGGACGTTCCAGGCCCGACACAGCCTCGGCGCTCCCGGGGAGGAGCCCTATCAATTCGAGTTGTCGGGCAACGGCATCGAGGACCGCTCGCAGGCCCTCTATTACAGGTTTGGTGACGAATACCGACTCTATCCTGCCAACGCTGAATTGTTGGGTGAAATTGCCGCCCAAACCGGAGGGCAGTTCTTGCCCGATGCGGGAGATATTTTCAACGATTACGGCGAAACTGCCTCCGTACCGACACCGCTTTGGCCATGGCTCTCCGCTCTCGCTTTGATCGGTTTTCTCATGGACATTGCCGTACGACGTGCGCCGTGGTTCTGGCGCCGATTCGCTACAGCACGTGCTAGGTCCGTTTGACGGAGGCCCGTCGATACGGGCATTTTATAGGCGCAGTTGAGCGGGCGTGCCCTGCTCAGTCTTGAGTCGAGCCGGTGAGAAACATCCGCCTATCGGCACTCACCTTGGATTACTAGGTTTTAAGTCTCTGCGAACCTTTGACGATGGCGATGAAACGGCTTTCAGGCTTGTTCCGCTCGAAGAAACTCGACATGGACCGGCGTGCGCCCGTCACAGAGACGGTTCTGGCGGATCTCGAAGAGCAGGCAGGCAATGCGGATTGGGGGGCTCAGATGGGTCCCGCTCAACCGCGCGGGTGACCTCTGCGATCGTGCGGGCAACCGGTCCCAGGCTCTTCACTATTACGGCCGCGCCATCGACGCGATGCTCGAGGACGGGCAACCGGAGCCTGCCCGTGGACTCGCGACGAAGATCGTTCGGATCCACCCAGAAGCGGTGCGAACGCTCTGCACGCTGACGTGGCTCGACCTGGCTTCTCATCATATGGCCTCCGTTGTGGTGCACCTGAACGAATATGTGGCAAGTGCCCTAAAGGGTGGACGTGAGGACATCGCCGGGGAGAAGATCCAGATGATGGCTCAGGTCGTTGCGAATGCCGAATTCCGGAGTGCCGCGGCAGAAGCTTTGGACGCGCTCGATCTGGCCGACGCTGCCGCTGAGGTGAGAGCCCGCATCGAGGCAGGTGATCCGCCTGAAGGCGAGAGTGCTCCGGTGGATTGGACCGATCTCTGCTTGAGTCATGCTTTGGGGTCGAACGTTCGCAGGGTTGCGTCGCCGGAGGAGGTACTCGCTGCCGTCGCCAAAAGCGAGGATCCGCAAGATTCGGGGGCCCCGGGGTCGAAGAAGGCGAACGGTGAGGACGTCAGCGAGGAGGAAGAAGAAGAGGACGGAGACGTGGGGGACGTACAGGCCACGAGGGATCCGACGGCCGACAGCCAGGATCAGACCGAGGGATGCCCAACTGAGCGTTCGATACCCAGCCCAACGTTTGAGAACGCCGAATTCTGACGGGCCTTCAATCCGTCGGTGTCGCCTCCAGCACAACGGGGATGTGGTCGGGCTCGAGGTCTCCGTCCTTGGTGAGGACGGACGGGGAGTTCACCGTGCGGATCGATCCATCCTTCATGCGGAGCTTGCGGAGGTTCTCCTGAATCGCAGGGCTCCCTGCAGAGAGTTGCCGAATTTTCTCCAACGTCTCGGCCTCCTCCTTCCACTCAAAGAGTGCGGCATATGACACTGAGGAGAGATCCTCCTCTTCATAACCCGACAGGGCACGGAAGGCCGGGTTGGCATCCTGAATGTCACCTGAGCCGTCCAACGTGAGGATGCCCATGTGGTCGCACTCGTATAACGCCTGGTATCGCGCAGCCTCACGGTGGTTCCCAATCGAGCGCCACGCACGCGTAACGTCCTCGACAACGCCCTCGACGTAGTCGATCTTCCCATCGGTGTCACGATGAATCCGCGCCGTATTGCGAAGCCGGATGTCACGGCCGTCCACCGCACGCAAATGTGTTTCGAAGCCCCGCACGACCCCGAATTCCCTCAGTCGTGCCTTGAAGGTCTCTTCGTCCTCGGCACTGACGTAGAAAGTAGACGCGTATAGGCTCGCGAGGGTGGCTGGGTCGGCATCCAAGAATTCACCCTCTGGAGAACACCTGTACAGACCCATGGGGAGGTGATCGAACATCCCTCAGTGGCGCTCTTCGCTAACCTTAAGGGCCCGTTGGGCCTCCACTCGATCGAGCGCATAGCGTATAGCGCGCCCGAGGTCCTCCGGCTCGATGTGGCCTTTGACGAGATAGTCTGCGGCGCCCGCTTGCATCGCCTCGAGTTGGTACCGCGCAGCTTCGCGGAGTAAGTCGAGGCCGGTGCGATCTTCGAGGAAGTAATCGACCAGGTAGATGTCGTATCCACCTTGGGCGAGGGCATCGTGCCCTTCCTCAAACGTGGGGACCCAATCCAATTCGATCTCGGGGTGTGTGATCTGACTGAGAAGCCCCTTCGGGAAGACGAAGTCACCCTGATCATCTTCGATCAAAAGGGCACGTAATTTATCCTTCGATTAGAGCCTCTCAAAGCGGGGATCGAGCCAACATAGGGCGAAACGAAGACCAACTGTTAATGATAAGGCGAGTGCCTAATCGTCGTCCACCCTGGGTTTTCGGCGGAGAGTTTTCCTGGAAGAGCGACGGTGCTTCAATGCCACTAGCCGCTCGCGGGCACTGCGAGTGGGGCGGGTGGGGATCCGCGGTTTCTCGGGTGTGTTGAGGGCCTCGAGCCTCTTGCGAAGCGTGACCAGAGCCTGCCGCTTGTTGGCATGCTGGCTACGGAAACGGCGACTGATGACCACGGTCCCGGTGGGACGATGCGTGAGGCGGACGCCGCTCTCCGTGACGTTCTGATGTTGTCCTCCTTTGCCACCGGAGCGAAACACATCCACGCGGCACTGGTCGAGCAGCCCTGAGTCGGAATGTGGAATCGGAACCCCGGAATGGGATCGGTGTTCAGGCATCAGAGGTTTTCTGTTGGTACGACCCTTGCTACGTAAGTCCAGGCCAATGCTGGTCGACATGATTCGGCCGGGACACGATCGCGATTACGACTCTCAGAGATGCGACACGCTAGATGATTCCGATCTCAGCCAACACCCCTGGAGCCCGCTTTCTTCTCATGGGGGCGTCATTCGTCATCGTGGTAGCGGGGTTGCGCGAGGGAGCGAGCATTCTTTTGCCTTTCGCTTTGGCGCTGTTCCTGGCCGTGCTGAGCATGCCGCTCATGTTCTGGCTCCAACTCCGTCGTGTACCGGCACCCCTGGCGATCCTGTTCACGATGCTCGTGATCGGGCTGGTATTCGGGGCCCTCATCATGCTGGGTACCCAGGCGGTTGCCGACTTTCAGGGCCAGCTTCCCGTGTATCGAGCACGCGTGGAGGCGCTTTACGCATCATGGGTAGCCGGATTAAGTGCGCAGATTGGGGTCGAGCTTAGCCAATATCCGATATTCGAATTGATCGATCCAGGTGCAGCGGTCGGGTTGTTCGGTAGGACCGCGGCGCGGGTGGCGGGTTTTCTGACCAACACGTTCCTGGTTTTGTTGATCATGGCCTTCGTTCTGAGTGAAGCGATGGTTTTTCCCTTCAAGTTCCGGGCGATCTTGGGGCCTCAGGAGGGTGAACGGAGGCGGGTCACCAAGATGGTGCCGAACGACCGTAGGCGCATGACGAAGATCGTCCGGGAGGTCCAGGTGTATCTGGGCATCAAGACCCTGATGAGCCTGACCACCGGCTTGCTGATCGGTGTGCTGGCATGGATCGCGGGCCTGGACTTCCCGATCCTGCTTGGGATCATCGGCTTCGTTTTGAACTACATTCCCACCGTCGGTTCCATTGTGGCCGCGGTTCCTGCCCTGCTGCTCAGCGTGGTGCAGTTCGGTACGATCGGCAACTTCGCATTGGTGGTCATCGGATACGGAGCGATCAACGTGGTGGTCGGAAACATCCTCGAGCCCAGCTTTATGGGTAGGAGGCTAGGGCTTTCTACCCTGGTGGTGATCCTGTCGTTGCTGTTCTG
>CAUZVZ010000089.1:0-12060 GCA_963583605.1 Gemmatimonadales bacterium UBA6960 | reverse complement strand
CCGGATCTCAACGCAGCAAGCCAAAGAGGCCCTCGAGAGTGGCCCGCTACTTCGGTCCCGCAGCCGTCACCTCGTCCGGAACCTGCGCCTCAAACCGGCTGAAGTTCTCCCTGAACATCTCCGCCAGCTTTTCCGCAGCAGCGTCGTAGTCGGCTCCGTTCGCCCAAGTGTCGCGCGGATTGAGGATGTCCCGGGGTACGTCCGGCGCTTCCGAGGGCATGGCCAGCCCGAAGATCGGGTCGGTCACCATCCCGACCTGGTCCAATTCTGAGGTCAGAGCCGCGCGCACTATGGCCCTCGTATAGGCCAGCTGGATGCGACTGCCCACGCCGTAGCCACCACCACTCCAACCAGTATTCACGAGCCACACCCGGGCCCCGTGGGCGTGAAGCCGCTCGCCCATCATCTTCGCGTATACCCCCGGATGGCGCGGCAGGAACGGTGCACCGAAGCAGGTGCTGAACGTCACTTCGGGTTCTGTAACACCGCGTTCCGTGCCGGCCACCTTCGCCGTGTACCCGGACAGGAAATGATACATCGCCTGCTCGGGGGTCAATCTGGAAATCGGAGGCAGCACTCCGAAGGCATCCGCAGTCAAGAAGACGACGTTCTTCGGGTGGTCGCCCCGGCCCGAAATGGCGGCGTTCGGGATGTAGTGGATGGGATACGAGGCCCTCGTATTCTCAGTGATCGTTGCGTCGTCGAAGTCGATCTCCGCAGTCCCTTCACGTAGAACCACGTTTTCCAGGATCGTCCCGAACATGTGTGTCGCATTGAAGATCTCCGTCTCGCTCTTGAGGGACAGCCGGATGGCCTTCGCGTAGCACCCTCCCTCGAAGTTGAACACCCCGCCGCCGCCCCACCCGTGCTCGTCGTCTCCGATGAGCCTTCGTTCCGGATCGGTCGACAGCGTGGTCTTGCCCGTACCGGAGAGGCCAAAAAAGAGGGCCGTGTCCCCGTCACCGCCGATGTTCGCGGAACAGTGCATCGGTAGAACACCCTGGTCGGGGAGCATGTAGTTCAGCACGGTGAAAATCGACTTCTTGATCTCTCCCGCATAGTTGGACCCGCCGATCAGGACTTGGCGCTCCTTGAAGTTGATCACGATGAACGTTCCCGTTGCCGTCCCATGCTTGGCCGGATCGGCCTGAAACCCCGGCGCGTGCAGCACCGTGAATTCGGGCTGAGACGTTGCCAACTCCTCAGGCGTCGGCCGAAGGAACATGTTGTAGGCGAACAGGTTGTGCCACGCGTTGTGATTCACGACGCGGACGTTCAGCGAGTGATTGTGATCGGCGCCAACCCGCGCATCTCGAACGAAAAGCTCTTGCCCGTTCAGAAACGCGATGACCTCCTCACGGAGCGCGTAGAAGTGCTCCTCACTCACAGGCACGCCAACGGAATCCCAATCCACGGTGTCTTGAGTCCCCGGCTCCTTTACGAAAAACCGATCCCCGGGGGAGCGCCCTGTGTGAGGAGTGGTGATGGTCGAAAAGGCACCCATGTGGGCGAGACGGCCCTCGCCTCGCTCCAGCGCGCGCTCATAGAGTTGAACGGGCGAGAGATTCCAATGCACGGCTTCGCGGGGCTCGAGCCCGTGCATATCCAGTCCAGCCACGCCCACGGCGCCGGTCCCGACCACCTCCACTTTACGTTCTGTCTTCATCGTCATATGTACCCCGGGGACCAGTTATTCCACAGCCTTGGCAGGTCGCTCAGAACGCACCTGTGCGTCCACCGACGCGAGTGTCACCAAATTGATGATATCGGGGACGGTAGCACCCCTCTGGAGAAAGTGTACGGGATGCCTCATTCCCAGGAGGATGGGTCCGACCACCTCCGCTCCCCCCAACTCCACCAACAACTTATAAGCTGAGTTGGCCGACGCGAGGCCCGGGAAGATGAGCACATTAGCAGCTTTCTTCAGGTCGCTAAAGGGGTATCGCGACCGAAGGATCTCCGTGTTGAGAGCAGTATCGACCTGCATTTCTCCGTCGATCTCGATATCCGGCCGAAGCTCCTTGAGGCGTTTCGCGGCTTGGCGAACCTTGTCCGACTCAGGATGACGCACAGATCCGAAATTTGAAAACGAGAGCATCGCGATGCGCGGCCGGATCCCCAGTCTCTCCACGAATCCTGCGGTGAGCAACGCGATATCGGTAAGGGCACCCGCATCCGGGGCAATGTTCACGGCAGTATCGCCGAAGAAGAGCAACTCTCGATCCCTGAGCGCCACCATATACATCGCGGCCACCTTGCGAACTCCATCGGCGCGTCCAATGACCTCCAGCGCCGGCCGTATGAGCTCCGAGTAGTGTGACTCGATCCCTCCCACCATGGCATCGGCATCGCCCTGGCGAACCATCATGCCGGCGAAATCGACCGGCTGATACATCCTTGAGCGTGCCTCAGCGCGCGTGAGACCTTTCCTTTCGCGGGAGGCGTATAGGGCCTCAGCATACTGGTGCCGTATGTCGTCGCTCAGGGTCGGGTGGACGATCTCCACACCCTCCAGATCGAGGCCGTGCAATTCGGCGATCTCATTGATCTTTTTTTCGCGTCCGATGAGCACGGGCACGGCAATGCCCTCTTCCACGATCTCCTGGGCTGCGCGGATCACTCGCTCGTTGTAACCATCGGTCAGGACCACTCTCATCGGACGCTTACGAGCCCGATCGATCAAGCCCCGCATCACCTCTCCGCCGGGGCCCAGGCTCGCCTTGAGCCGATCCTCATACTGCTCCACATCGATGCTTACGCGCGCGACACCCGAGTCCATGGCAGCCTTCGCCACCGCCGGAGCCACATAGAGAAGTACTCTCGGATCGAACGGCTTGGGGATCAGGTACTCAGGGCCGAATTCGAAGACCTCACCGCCATAAGCAGCGGCCACGGATTGGGGGACGGCAGCTTTCGCCAACTCGGCCAAGGCCTTCGTGGCCGCACTCATCATCTCGTGATTGATGGCGCGCGCCCGAACATCGAGGGCTCCCCTGAACAGGAACGGAAAACCCAGCACGTTGTTGACCTGATTCGGATAATCGGAGCGCCCCGTAGCCATGATGGCGTCATCCCTGACCTCGGCGACCTCTTGAGGTGTGATCTCCGGATCGGGATTGGCCAACGCAAATACGATGGGACGCTCCGCCATCGAGGCGACCATGTCCTTCGTGACCAGTCCCCGGGCGGACAGCCCGACGAGAACGTCGGCGCCCTTCACCGCCTCCGCCAGCGTGCGCAGGTCGGTGTCGACGGCGAAGCGGGCCTTGTATTCGTTCATCCCCTCCTCACGCCCGGCGTGGATCACGCCCTCACGGTCGACGAAGATCAGGTGGTCGCGTGCGACGCCCATGCGGATGAAGTGCTTTGCGGTAGAAATCGCGGCCGCCCCGGCTCCGCTGAACACGACTCGTACTTTCGATGCCTTCTTACCGGTGATTTCCAACGCGTTCAGCAAAGCAGCAGCCGCGATGATCGCAGTGCCGTGTTGATCGTCGTGGAACACCGGTATATCCAGAGCCTGGAGGCGTTCTTCGATGACGAAACAATCGGGCGCCTTGATGTCCTCGAGATTGATTCCTCCGACCGTGGGCTCGAGAAGCTCACAAAAACGGATCACGTCCTCCGGATCCTCGGATCCGACTTCGAGATCGAATACGTCGATGCCGGCAAACTTCTTGAAGAGCACTCCCTTGCCCTCCATGACCGGCTTCGCCGCGCTCGGACCGATGTTCCCCAGACCCAGTACCGCCGTGCCGTTCGACACGACTGCTACCAAATTCCCCCGTGCTGTGTATTTGAACACCGCGTCCGGCTCTTCGCGGATCACAAGACAGGGGGCCGCCACTCCGGGACTATAGGCGAGCGACAACTCTCGCTCCGTATTCAGGGCCTTGGTGGGAATTACCTCGATCTTCCCGGGGCGGCCCGTGGTGTGATACTCGAGGGCCGCTTTGCTACGAGCGTCCATTCGGAAGCCTCGCTGAGGGGGGATGAGTTAGCTTAGCCGACCAGAAAGTTAGCGCGTCGAACGCCTGACCAAGAGATTTGATGGCCGTTTATCCCAGACATACGTTAACGCTACTGGCCCTCCTAGGGGCCACTTCGGCCACGGCGCTCGCCGGCCAAGTATGTCCCCAAGGGGAAGTTTCAGCGATCACCGTGACCCCCCATTCCATCTTCGATACAGACGCCTCCACGGACCGGGGCGCTCTTGGCATATTCTATAACATTGCGAACGGGATCCACGCCGACACGAACGAGAACTTCCTGAGGGGCGAGCTCCTCCTTGGGGTCGGCGATTGCTACGACCCGTTTCTGGCAGACGAATCTGAGCGCCTCATTCGACAGCTGAACTTCATAGACCGGGCGGAAGTGTCCGGTGTGCCCCAGCCCGACCAATCGGTGCACGTCCTCGTCGAAACTTGGGACCGTTGGACTCTCCAACTCAACGTGCGTGCCCGGCTCGAAGAGGGGTTCGAGTTCAACGGGGTCGACGTCGCCGAGAGGAATCTGCTTGGAAGAGGAATGACGTTGGGGGCCTTCTACCGCAAGAATCGCGAGCGCCGCGCGGTCGGAGGAAACATCGCGACCACCCGTCTTCTCGGCACTCGGTGGGACGCCCGGCTCCAGGCGGCACGCACGCGGGTCGGGAGTTCCATCCAACAGGGCTTCTTCTACCCGTTTGTCGGTGAGGTGGGCAGATATGGAGCTGTGCAGTCGTTCGTCCGTGAAAAGGATCTGTTCTCCTACAATCTCCCCGCGGGAGGGACGTTCACGCACGTCGTCCAACCCTACAGGCAACTCTCTAGCGAGATCACGGTGGCCGGAAGAATCGGCCGGCCGGGGCGCCTGACCATCCTCGGCGGCGGTCTCTCCACAGAACGATGGGAGTACTCCACGTTCTCGAAGGGGGCGGAGGTCGTCACGGACATGGACTTCGACAATTCGGAGCCGGCGCCCACCGCGATTTCCGACCTCTTGGCCCCGCAACTCCGCGATTACTCGAGCACGCGCGTGAACCTGGTCGTGGCGCAGAGGAACCTCACTTTCCAACAGCGTGACCGCCTGGATGCTCTCCTAGGAGTTCAAGATGTTCCGGTCGGTGCGGAAGCGGCGCTCGTTCTCGGCCGGAGCATCCCGGTTCTTCGATCGAGCACCGTGCCGGACGACTCCGATTTCTTCGGGCGGATCCGACTCTTCGCGGGCCTGGCACCCGGACGCTTCGTGCTAGCCTCGGCAGTCAGCATCGAGGGCCGGCAAATCCTCGGCGGCGCCGAGAACGGATGGAAGGACGTACTCGGTGAGTTCGATCTCTACTCCTACTGGCGCCCGACGGAGACCTCGCGGCACACTCTGTTCGCGCGTGTCTCAGGTGCCGGTGGCTGGTCGATGACCGGACCGTTTCAGTTGACGCTGGGAGGCACATCCGCGTTGAGGGGCTACAGTGTGGACGACCTTCCGGGGGGACGGCGCCTGGTCGCCACCCTCGAGGACCGGATCTATCTCGGATCTCCGGGCGGGGACTTCATGGATCTCGGCATGACGGCCTTCATCGATGTGGGATCGATTTGGGCGGAGGGAGCCCCCTTCGGAGCGGATTCAGGCTTTCTAGCCACAGGGGGTGCCGGACTGAGAATCGGGATGCCGAGCGGGACCAGAGGGGTGACCCGCGTCGATATCGCGTTCCCGCTCAACGGTCCCGACGCGTTCCGTGGACCCACGTTCCGCATCACCCGATCTGAGACGCTGGGCCTTAGGCGTGGGGTCGAAGATCGGCAGTTGAACCGGAGCCGCCGACCCGGTGTCGGCCCAGGTATTATCCCCGATCCGTCGGCTGGCCGGTAGCAGGCCCTTTGACGTCGGAAACAAAAGTTTTAGTTTACTTTCCCTTCGCGACGTAATGTGAAACATTTGTTCCCTTGCCTCGGGAGTAGGCAGCGTTACCGCGAAGCGTTTTGCATCGGTCGCTGTTAGAGACACGTCATCCTTCAAGACGAGGCGCCCTTCACGAATGTTTTCGACTTCCCGAGGCCTGGATTCATTCGACCAGTATCTGCAAGACGTCGAGAAATACCCCCTCATTCAGAATCCGGCGGAAGAGCGGGCTCTCGCGCGTCGAGCCCGAGCCGGGGACAAAGAAGCCGCTGAACGACTCGTAACGGCCAATCTCCGGTTCGTCATCTCTTATGTGAAGAAGTATCAGGGCCGTGGCTTGGGACTCGCAGAACTCGTGTGCATCGGCAACGAGGGGTTGCTGAAAGCGGTCAAGAAGTTCGACCCGGACAAGGGCGTAAAATTCATTTCGTACGCCGTCTGGTGGATCCGCCAGACCGTGCTCCAAGCCCTGGCGGAGCAAACGCGGTCCGTTCGAATTCCGCTCAATCAGAATTCCAACCTCGCCAAACTCGCCCGCATCGATACCGCCCTCACACAACAGCTCGGCCGCTCCCCCACCATCCAGGAGATTTCTCGGGAGATGGAGGAGCCGATCGAAACCATCCGTGCTCTGCGAAGGGTCGCCGCCAGCGAATTGAGCCTCGACGCTCCCATCGACCGCAGTGACGGAAACAGTGCGAGCTTCGGAGAGCGCTTCGCCGGAATCGAGGCGACCGACATCGAGGAGGACGTGGAAGCCATCGCTCGCCGGGACTTCCTCGATACCATGTTCGACAGCTATCTCACCGACCGCGAGAGGAAGATTCTTTATCTCTACTACGGCTTGGACGACGGCGAAGAGCGTACACTCGAGGAGATCGGATCCCTGCTCGGCGTGACCCGCGAGCGGATCCGACAGATTCGGAATCGGGCGTTCGAAAAGCTGCGCGAAAGTCCGCACGGCGCGTCGTTGTCCGGATTCTGGAGCGCGAACTGACACCCGGAAATCTCCACTGAGCTCGGGGCCCCGTCGCATCAGGCGGGGCTCTTTTTTTGCTCCTAACTTTAGAGTCGACGCCTGGAAGAGTGATCGCGGCGAACCAGCTCTGGGAACCGGTTCCCTGTGATCGACGTACCACTTGTCGTGAATGTCCCGATGCCCCCAGCGGCAGCCATCGCAGGTCTGCTCACAGTCCTTCTCTCGCCGTCGGCGGGAGGAGCACAGGCCCCATCTGAGTGGAACGGTGACAGGGCGCTCGCACTCGTGCAGCAAGCCAGGACCCTCCGTCAGGCCACGGCGATCGACTCGGCCTTTCATGCCTACCAGGCCGACGCGCGCGGCTACGTGTATTTTTTCATCGATCGCACCCACAGCGACGAGCGCACGCTGGTAAAGACCGATCAGTTGGCCCTCGAGATTTTTTGGAAGGCACCCAGCCAGACCATGCAGCGGTTGGTCGGCCGACGCGACGCGAAAGCACTCCCCACCAACATCAACTATCACCTCGACCATTTGACCGTCGTACAGGATGACTTCGGCGATCGGATTCGCCTCGGCGATGGCGACGAAGTCGAGGCCGTAGTTCATCCCCTCGCGCCTAGGGCCGACTCGATCTACGACTACCGCCTAGCGGACTCATTGAGCGTGACGCTTCCGAGTCCCGACCCCGAAATCCGGGTCTATGAGTTGGAGATTCGGCCGAGGGACCCAGAGTCTCCAAGCGTCATCGGGAGCCTGTTCCTGGAGCGGAGGACCGGGGCGATCGTGCGTCTGAGCTTCACCTTTACCCCCGCCTCTTACGTCGATGGAAGCCTGGATTACATCCGCATCTCCATGGACAACTCTCTGTGGGGTGGAAGGTATTGGCTTCCTTATCGCCAGGAGGTCGAAATCAGACGGGAGCCCCCCATCATCGAGCTCCTGGGCGGCAGCGTCATCCGGGGCCGCTTCGAGATCCGGAATTACCGGTTCAATCCAGAGCTTCCGGAGGCCCTCTTCCGCGCGGGACGCGTCACTTCAGTTCCTGCGGCCCAACGCAGCACCTTCCTGTTCGAATCCGGTCTGTACGATCAACTCTCGAACGAGGGCTTGGACCCCTCCCCGCAGATCGAAGCGATCCGTGAGCAAGCGAGGGCCGTCATAGGGGGGCGGTATTTGAGCGGATTGAACAAGTCCCGTGTCCACGTGCCCTCTGTGTCGTCGGTGTATCGGTACAACCGGGCGGAGGGGTCCTTCCTGGGAGCGGGTACCTCGTTTCAACTGGGGCCAACTTTGAGGGTTCTGTCGCGAGGCGGTTACGCATTCGAACGGAACGATGGTCAACTCGCCGTCGAGTTGCGATCGAGTCCCTCCCCGAGCGGGCTCAACGTGGGTGTCTGGTGGAACGAGCTGCAGAACGCAGGCGGTGGACTCCCCGGCGCGAGCCGCGCCGTCAACACGCTGAGTGGACTGCTCACCAACCACGATTACACGGATCCATATTTCACGTCGGGAGCGGGTGTCCGGTACGGATGGGGACGGGGAACGTCGAGCTCACTCGATGTGGGCGCTGAGTGGGCACGTCATCGCTCTGGGACGAACGTCGTGGACGATGGACTCGGGGGGGGGCCGGAGATCGAGTCCGGGACCGACCGCCCGGTACTGTCCGTCGACGAGGGCGACGACCGCGCGATCGAAGTGACGTATGCAACACGGACCGCCGCCCGAGGGTTCGAGAGCTCGGCGACGGCCCGGCTCGGACGCATGGAGGATCAGCCGTACGCATCTATCCGGTGGGTCACGACGCTCCGGCGGGAACTCCACCGGAGAGGCGCTGCTCTGGAGGCTGAGCTTCGCGTCGGTATCTCGACTGAGGACGCGCCCGTGCAGACGCTGTCCCTTCTGGGCGGCCGGCACACCCTACCAGGCTACGCCTTTCGCTCGTTTATCGGCGACCAAATGGCCCTGCTTAGAATCGAAGCGAGCCAGGCCGTGCTCACTCCCTGGATCGAGGTCCATGTGTTCGGTGCGGCAGGCGTGACGGGCTTCACCCGCTCCATTCTTCCCGACCCCGGCTGGCTCCGCCGAGGCACAGACGGCGTGAAGAGTTCCGCCGGGTTGGGCCTCAACGTAGGCTGGGATCTGCTGCGCCTCGACGTAGGGCGGGGCCTGAACGACGGAGGGGACTGGGAATTCGTCTTTTCCGTCCAGCGCCGCTTCTGGGAGTGGCTATAGAAATCTGGCCCCGCCCCACCGTATTTCTTCAACAGCCCTTCACGCCGGCCCCGAACGACTCAGCCGGTTACGCCGAATCTCAGGCGGCTATGACGACTCAGGCGGCTACTTGGACCTCAGCCTCCCGCGCGGTGAGCAGCACCAATTCGCGTACGTTGACGTCCGCAGTGGGAATCTTCACACCCTCCCGCTCGTACGCATCGTACTCCAGCCGCCTCTCGACATAGATGCGATCACCCTTCTTCACGTTTTCCTCCGTGAACTGAGCGAGACCGGCCCAAAGCGTAAGCCGATGCCAGTCGGTCCGCTGTTCGGCGTCGTCTCCGAACGGCGGACGGTTGGTCGCCAAGCTCAAGTGCACGACCTTGGTTCCGTTCTTCGTCTCGAAGACGTCGGGCTCGCGTCTGACGTTACCTACCAGAATGACCTTGTTGATGGTGCGGCTCATCTCATCCTCCCACGTAGATTCGCGGTCGACTCGCAAGACCGGCTCCATCGAGTTCGGTCCGCGGCGACCTGTCGTTAAGTGGGACGACGGAAGGTGTGGCGCACCGTGGGGCCGGAGGATGGCTGGACGGGACTCCACACTAGCTCTTGGTTTCGAACCAGCTCTCTCCCACGCCGCCCTCAGCCACCAGCGGAACGCTGAGTTCCATCGCGCCCTCCATCCTCGACACCACCAGCTCAGCAAGATCGTCCTCTTCGCCATGCGGTACCTCGAACAGCAGTTCGTCATGGACCTGAAGGAGCAAACGTGCCCCCGTGTCCACTTCGGCCAAGGCAGCGGACACGTCGAGCATGGCCTGCTTGATCATGTCCGCCGCTGTGCCCTGGATGGGCGTATTCTGGGCGATCCGCTCACCGAATTGGCGGACGTTCCAGTTCTTCGCTTGCAGCTCCGGGATGTGACGCCGCCGGCCCATGAGCGTTTCGACGAATCCCTTCTCGCGAGCGTTGGCCACCTGCTCATCCAGATAGATCCGCACACCGCTGAAACGCTCGAAGTACTGATCGATAAACGCCTTCGCCTCTTCCCGGTCGATGCCGAGCTGTCGGGCGAGCGAAAACGGGCCCTGTCCGTAAAGCGTGGCGAAGTTGATCGTCTTCGCCTGGCCTCGCTGCTCAGACGTCACTTGGTCGAGGGGAATATCGAAGATGACGGCGGCGGTCTGCTTATGGACGTCGATCCCCCCCTTGAACGCTCGAACCAAGGGCTCGTCCCCGGAGAAATGAGCCAGGATTCGCAGCTCGACCTGCGAGTAATCCGCTCCGTAGAACAAGTACCCCTCCGCAGGGATGAATCCCTTCCGGATCTTCCGACCCAGATCCATTCGTATCGGAATGTTCTGCAGATTGGGATCGCTCGACGAGAGCCGCCCGGTGGCGGCGACCGTCTGATTGAAGCGCGTGTGGATCCGACCCGTTCGTGGAAGCACGAGCTGCGGCAGGGCATCCACGTAGGTCGACCGTAGCTTTTCGAGTTCGCGGTACTCCATCATGAGCCGCGGAATCTCGTGCCCCTGTATCGCGAGCTCTTCCAAGACGGAGGAATCCGTGGAAGGACCCGTCTTCGTCCGCTTGATTACGGGCAGTCCCTGCTGCTCGAAAAGAACTTCGCGTAGCTGAGGGGTGGAGTTCAAATTGAATTCCGACCCGGCAACTTTGTAGATCTCGTCCCGGATGAGCGTCAGGTCGCGATTCAGCCGCTGGCTCATCGCCTGAAAGAAGGCCGGATCGATGCGTATACCTTCTCGCTCCATCCCGACCAGAACCGGCACAAGCGGCATCTCCAGCCGCTCGAAGAGTCCGGCAAGCCCCTGTTCCGCGAGATCCCCGGTGAAGAGCTCGGCCAGGCGGAGTGCAGCATCGACGCCCTGACACGCGTAGTCCCATGCTTTCTCCTGATCCACCTCCGAAAAGCTGATTCGCTTCTGCCCAATTCCGACCACTTCGTTGTAGGGCATCCGAGAAAAGCTGAGAAAGTCCTGACAGAGCGCATCCAGATCGTGCTTGCGTCGCCCAGGGTCGAGAACGTAGGAAGCGAGGGTGACATCGAAGGTCATCCCCTTGAGGCAGACGCCGGATCGGGCCAGAGACAGCGCCGAGGTCTTCAAATCGGCTCCGATCTTCTCGACGCCGGGGTCCTCCAGGAGATCAACCAGAGACGCGAGTGCGGCAGCGGGCAATTCAGGTAGGTTGGCGATTCCCGTCGATTCGAACGCCAGTGTAGGTTCCCCGTGAGGCACGTGCCCGAAGGAGAGATAGAAGGCCTCCCCAACCTCCACCGCCAGTGCAAGTCCGACCAGACCGGCGCGGTGCGGATCGAGGAAAGCATTCTGCACCCCGAGGGCCACCCGTCCCACCTCGCGGGCCCGGGCGACCAACGCCTCGACATCGTCCGGCTCGATGACCAAATGGCTACGAACTGTCGGGGGCCCGTCCGCAGACACGGGCACCGTACCCGCGGCGTGATCACCGGGATGCGAATCACCCATGACGTCCGCACCCGAAGCCCCACCGGGTGCGAAGCGCTCCATGAGACGGCGGAATTCCATCTCGGCGAAGAACCGGTGAAGCCTGGCACGATCGGGCTCCCTCACCCGCAGCGCCTCCAGGTCCAAATCGACGTCGAGATCCGTCATGAGCGTCACGAGCTGTTTGGAGAGACGGACTGCGTCGGCATTCTCCATGAGCGACTCCCGTACGCGCTTGGCGGAAATGTCGCTCGCGTGCTCGAGAATCTCGTCGACGCTCCCGTACTCATCAAGAAGCTTGAGGGCCGTCTTGGGCCCGACGCCACGGGCTCCCGGGATGTTGTCCGAGGAGTCGCCGATCAGTGCCAGGTAGTCGACTACCTGGGTCGCCGGAATGCCGAATTTTTCGTGAGCATTTCGCTCGTCCACCCATTCAGCTGCCACACCCGTGCGTCCGCCCCGCCCTGGATTCAAGAGGTGGATGCCGGGCCCCAC
>CAUZVZ010000088.1:0-12091 GCA_963583605.1 Gemmatimonadales bacterium UBA6960 | reverse complement strand
GTCCTTCTGCGTGCTCAATCCGGTCGTCTCCAAGTCGAAAAAAACGAGCGGCCGGTCGAACTCGATGGGTAAGAGCATCAGAACGGGTGCGAGAAGGGGTACATAGCCCTATCATAGCTGCCATGAGCCAATCAGGCAGCATGCGGGCGGTGGTCTTAGAGGGCGAGCGCGACGCCGGGACTCTGGCGCTGAAGGAAGTGCCGAAGCCGATCCCGGGCCCGGGTGAAATCCTGGCCCGCGTCTGTACCTCCGGCGTAAATCGTGCCGACCTGCTGCAGCGGAAGGGGAAACACCCGGCGCCTGAGGGGTGGCCGAAGGACATCCTTGGGATGGAGTTTTCGGGAGTGGTGGAGGCTTTGGGCCCCGATACGAGCCGGTGGAATGTGGGGGATCGAGTGATGGGTCTCCTGGGTGGAGGTGGATACGCCGAATACGTGACGGTGCACGGTTCGAACGTGGTACCAGTACCGGATGGCATGAGCGAGCATGATGCGGGCGCGATTCCTGAGGTGTTCATGACGGCGTTCGACGCCGTCGTCCTTCAGATGGAGCTCAGCGCCGGAGAGGTTTTGCTGATCCACGCCGTCGGCAGTGGAGTGGGGACCGCCGCGGTTCAAATCGGGAAGGGACTCGGAGCCATAACGATCGGAACTTCGCGTAACGCCAAAAAACTAGAATTGGCTTCGGGACTCGGGCTGAATCAAGCGATCCTGGCGGAGCCCGACTGGCCGGACCAGATCCTCGAAATCACAAGGGGGCGAGGAGCTGACGTGATTCTGGACCTCGTTGGCGGGCCTTACATGGAGGGCAACCAGAGAGTCATCGCTCGTCAGGGCCGGCACATCGTCGTGGGTGTACCCGGCGGCGCCTCCACGCAGATCGACTTACGGGCGATTATGCTACGTCGTGTGACGCTCCGGGGCACTGTGCTCCGGGCCCGCCCTGTGGAAGAAAAAGCCCTTTTGACCGAGGCGTTCGAGGACCGACTTCTTTCATTCTTTTCGTTCGGCGAGATGAAGCCCGTGATCCACCGGGTCTTCGCTCCTGAAGACGCAGCGGAGGCTCACGAAGTCATGGTGGCCAACGAGAACTTCGGGAAGCTGCTTCTGAACTGGGACTGAACTCCGTAAGACTTCTGTGTGACCCACTGTACCTTCTCAGCAGGCCTCGGGATCTTACGGCTCCGACGGCGCGCGTTCTCTGAGCGCTTCGCCGATGATCCGATCTTGGTCGACCAGGTGGTCGATGTACTTTCCCTCCGCAGGACTCGCGCGCTCCGGACGCGTCACATAGTCGAGCTTCACCTCCCGCGGGACCACGGTTCTCAGGCGAGGACCGACGAAGGAGAGAGCGCCCATGTTTCTGGGCTCCTCCTGGACCCACACGACCTCTCTGAGGTTGGGATAGCGAGCGACGAGTTGCTGTGTTTCGCTAGCGGGGAACGGGTAGAGTTCCTCTAGTCGGGCGATGGCAACAGTTCGAGCACCCTCACGCAACTCGCTTCCGGCCAAGTCATAAAAGAGCTTTCCGGAGCAGAGAAGCAGGCGGGTCACCTCCAAGCGATCGACTGGGGTGCGTACGGCAGCTGGGGTGTCGTCGGCCGGCTGGGTAGCCGGGGTAGCCGGGCTGGTGGCTGGGTCGTCGAGCACGGGAAGAAACTCCCCTGTGAACAGTTCCGACACGCGAGACGTGGCTTCGGGATGACGAAGTAGGCTCTTCGGCGACATTACGACGAGTGGCCGCTGTGGCCGAAGATGCGCTTGCCGCCGGAGTAGATGGTAGTATTGCGCCGGCGTGCTCGGGGATACGACCCGCATGTTGTCTTCGGCGCAGAGCTGGAGAAATCGTTCGAGGCGGGCGCTAGAATGCTCCGGCCCTTGGCCCTCGTACCCGTGCGGCAGAAGCATCACGAGACTCGCGAGCTGTCCCCACTTTTCCCAGCCAGACGCGACGAACTGGTCCACCGTGACTTGTGCGGCGTTGGCGAAATCTCCGAACTGGGCTTCCCACAACACCAAGGCTCTCCGCGACGCGACACTGAATCCGTACTCGAACCCCAGGACCGCCATCTCAGACAGGGGTGAGTTGTGGACCTCGAAACGGGCGCTCCCGAAGTCGGCGAGGGGCGTGTGCTCCTGTCCCGTCTTCGCGTCGTGGAAAACGATATGTCTGTGGCTGAACGTTCCTCGTTGGGTGTCCTGGCCCGTAAGGCGAGCCGGAATCCCTTCGCGGAGTAACGATCCGAAAGCCAACGCCTCGGCATGGGCCCAGTCCACGGATAATTCAGGTCCGAAGTCCTCCTCGCGTCGGGCGAGCACGCGCTCTATCTTGGGGTGAACGGTGAAGCCCGGGGGGGTCGCGAGCGCCGCCGTGTTGATCTCGGCGAGTGCCTCCAACGGCACGTCCGGCGCAACCACCACCACCGTCTCCAGAACGAGATTTTCTCCAGGATCCGTGCGGGAGTGGCCCTGGCTCTGGACTCTCTTGCGTGCGTCACGGAGGTATTCAGCGACGCGTTCCTGAATCGCCTCGGCGTCCTCGGCGGTGAGGACATCTTGGCTGACGAGCAAGTCTCCGTACATCGTCCGGATGGTGGGGTGTTTTTTTATGGCCTCGGTAGTCAGCGGCTGGGTGTAGCCCGGCTCGTCGCCCTCGTTGTGGCCGTACCGTCGGTATCCGACGAGATCGATGACGACGTCATCGTGATATTCCGCTCGATAGGCCATGGCGAGCCGGACGGCCGCGAGACACGCCTCAGGGTCGTCGGCGTTGACGTGGATGATCGGGAACCTGAAGCCCTTCGCGAGGTCGCTGGAATACTGGGTCGACCGACCGTGGACAGGCAGCGTCGTGAATCCGAGCTGATTGTTGACGATGATGTGGACCGTGCCGCCCGTCGTATACCCGTCCAGTCTGCCGAGATTGAGGGTCTCCGCGACCACGCCCTCTCCGGCGAAGGCTGCGTCTCCGTGGATGAGAATGGCAACCACCGCCGCCGTATCTTGCTTCGCCTCCTGGTCGTATCCGGTATTCTGAAGCGCCCGGGTCATGCCCGTCACGACCGGATTCACGAACTCGAGATGGCTGGGATTGGGAGCGAGCGTGATATGAACTGTCGAGCCATCCGGCAGATTCCGTTCTCCCTGGGCGCCCTGATGATATTTGACGTCCCCGGTGCCCTCGACCGTGAAGGCTCCTTTCGCCTCGATCCCCTCGAACTCGCGGGTGATCTCCTCATATCCGAGCCCCACGAAGTGGGCCAGGACGTTCAGGCGGCCGCGATGGGACATACCCAAGACAATCCGCTTCCCGCCGACAGCGGCTGCCTCCTCGAGTGCGAGATCCAACATGGGGATCATCATGTCCGTTCCTTCGATCGAAAAGCGCTTTTGGCCGACGTACGCCCGGTGGAGAAATTGCTCCAAGCTCTCGACTTCGGTGAGTCGTTGTAGAAGGCGCACCCGGTCGCCGTCTTCGGGCATGCGCAGGTGCGTGCCGGACTCGACCCGATCCCAGAGCCACCGGACGACGTCGGGGTCCTCGATGTGTTCGAACTCGTATCCAATCGTGCCGCAATAGGCCCGCTGGAGCCGCTCGAGCATGTCGGCCAGAGACTCGTCACGTGCGTTCTCGAACACTAGCGAGGCGGGGAGTTCTCGGAGCTCCTCCAAGCTCGTGCCAAAGAAGGACGCATTGAGTTGTGGGTGGCCTGGAGGCTCTGAGCCCAAGGGATCGATGGTCGAGAGCCGGTGCCCGTGGTCTCGATAGGCCTGAATGAACGACGTCGCGCGAGCGACAACACGAAGAAGGTGGCGCATCGAGTGCGCCCCTTGGCGTGCGGCGCTCAGCTCAGCGGCGTCCATTGGCGAGGCCGCGCTTGCCTGCAAGTCGGCGCCCCCGACACCGTTCTCGGGTAGGCCTTCCGGGACGATCAGACCTGCCTCGACCGCGGCCTGTGGGCCCAAGGCAAAGAAATTCTGCCACACTTCCGGTACGCCTTCCGGGTTACGCGCGAACTCCTCGTAAAGGGCCTGGGCGTAGGCGGCGTTTTGGCGGTCGAAGGGCTTTTCGTCCATCGGTATAAGCTAGACTGTTTCCGGGGCATCTGCACACCGTCAGCGCGACCTGTACCCGTTTCAGGACATCGTTGGACGGCTTGGGGCTGCCTTCCCGTCACCATCTCGAGCCCGGCGCTCACCAACACGCTACGTGCTCCGAACGTGTCCGTCAGAGTCGCGATCGCCGCGCGCGCGTTGGGGGCGCTCCAGATGTGGCGCCCGACGTCGTAATTCCGGCTCGGCAGGGCGCGCACCACGTCGAACTCCGCCCCCGTGAACCCGGGATGGAGTGTGATCTCGATGCGGTCCTCTTCCGGCATGATACGGATGGATGCGACAGCGCGGGTCACCATGTCCAATACAGTCCCCGAGTCGAGGGCCTGGCCATGGTGGAATGGGACGGGTTCCCGCGTCGAGGGCGTGCGTTAAGTTCGATCTACGATGGCCTGGATCGCATGACTGAGGAGATCGCTGAGCACGGCGTTCCGTTTCACACCGTTACGGAGTGGGGCGACACATTCCCGTGGCTGTTTGCCGGGATCAGCCACGCTGGATCCGACCCGGACCCGTTCGATCTCCGCCTGTTCGACGAACCGACGTCGCCGCGGGCCCCCGCCCGCTGGAAAGATCTGCTCCGAGCTTCGGCGTTCGAGACCATCGTGCACGCCCGCCAAGTCCATGAGACCCGGATTGTCGTTCACGAACAGCCCGGCGCGGGTGTGCTAGAGGCGGAGGGAGCGGCGGACGGCCACGCCACCGCCGACTTGGGTGTTCTCCTCGCGGTCACTGTTGCCGACTGTGTGCCTATCTATCTTCTCGATGTAGATGCGCGAGCGGTGGCCCTTCTGCACGGCGGGTGGAGGGGGATCGCGGCGGGGATCCTTCCGCGTGGGATCACGCTCCTCGAAACAAGGTGGGGGACGGATCCCAGGCGCCTTCTCGTGCATCTGGGCCCGGCCATCTGCGGGGCGTGCTATGAAGTGGGCCCTGAGGTGTTCAGTGCACTGGGCGCGGAGGTCCCCTCGCATTCAGCTCCAGTGGATGTGCGAGGTGTGTTGGCGCAGCAAGCGAGGGCCGCCGGCGTTCCGCCCGAGAGCATTACCGTCTCCGGCCTATGTACGCTCTGTGGGGACGGAAACCTGTTCTCTCATCGCGGAGGACGGTCAGAGCGGCAGGTCGCTTTCCTGGGCATCCGACCGTGAACCCTGAGGATGTCAGTGGCGTCAGCGCGGACGTGGGTCTGTGCAGTGCGTGCACGTTCGCCCGGCGCGTCGAGAACCGGCGCGGATCGGTCTTCTATCGGTGCGGTCGCTCGGAGCAAGACGCCGGTTACCCTAAGTATCCTCCTCTACCGGTTCTGACGTGTCCGGGGTTTGTAGCGGCGGATGGTCCTCCCCGCCCCTGAGAAACTTCAGGACGATCTCCAGCGACTCCTTCGGCAACTCCTCCGGAGGCACGTGCCCACATTCTTCCATGACTTCGAGCTGTGCACTTGGAAGGGCCGCGCTGAGCCGCTCCGCGACGTCCAAAGGGACCACCCAGTCGTGCTTTCCCCAGAGCAGGAGGGTCGGCAAGTCGATCTCGGGAATGCGCCGTGTGCCGTTTGCGAAATCGGGAGGGATGATCCGCGCAGCGGTCTTGATGAGGGCTGTGCGGTGGGCCGGGCTGAAAAGTGGTTCTGCGTAGGCCTCGACTTGAGCGTCTGTCACACCCTCCCGGTCGAAGACGATCGAGCGCAGGACCCAACGAATCAGAAAACGCTTGGGGCAGAACCGGAGCCCCCACTCCGACAAGCGCCCTCGCCCGGCCAGGGCGATGAATGGGGGAAGGCGCTGTGGGTAGGCCGCGCTCGACACGAGAACCAACCGCTCTAGGCGCTCCTCCTCGAGGAGTCGAAGTGCCACGAGGAGCGCCACGCCCCCACCCATGGAATGACCCACAAGCGTAAGTTTCCGGAGGTCCTTTTGCAGGATCAGGCGGCGCACGAGGTCGGCATGGTCATGGATCGAGTAGAGGTCGTCGGATGGCGCAGGCGCCGAACCGTGTCCTTTCAGCTCTATGGACCACACCCGGTGTTCCTTCGCCAGCCCCCCGATCCAACCTCGCCACGTGTATGAGGTCGCACCAAAGCCATGGAGCAGCATGATCTGCCGGTCCCCTTCGCCGTACTCCTCGACGTGCAGCGGAAGCGTGTATCCGCCCGACTCAGGGGCCGAGTTCACGGGAGGTCCACCCGGTTCGCGCCCGCGTCGAGCAACTCCTCCGCCCAGGGTTCGTGGCACGTCATGACACAAAGACCTGCCTCGTCTGCGAGAGCTCCTGCAGCAGTTGAAAGCCCCGCTCCCGTCTCGCTGCGTCCCAATTCACGAGGGCCTCATCGATGAACACGGGAAGTCGCTCGCGGTCGTTGTCGAGATGACTCATGATCGCCAGGCGCATCGCCAGGTAGAGTTGCTCCCTGGCTTCGGTGGAGAGGTCTTGCGCAGCCACCGGAGTTCCGGCAGTATCCGCGGCTTCCGCGGTCTCCGTGCCCCAGGTGCATGACCGTCGGACGTGAAACTCACCGGAGTCGCCGACCATGATCCGATCGTACCGGTCGTCGGTAGTAGTCCTACTTTTTCTTGCGGCCGGCGTTGGGGTGCTTAAGGTGTTTCCACGTGTCGCCGCGACGGACCGCTAGAATCGTACTCGGTGAGACCTTGAGAAGCTTGGCCCAGTGTCCTGCGGCGTTACACCAGTAACCCTTGTCATCATCCCAGTCTCCCAAAACCTGCCGGACCTGTTTTTCGTCCAGGAGGGCGTGGGGCGACTTCTCCCCCTGGAGCCAGGGGTTGTCGGACCAGCGCCTGCGCTTTTGTATAGGGCCCGGAGCCTTGGCGCCGGAGTTTCCGAGACAATAGTGCCGGATCTGACTCGCCGTGTACTCAGAAAAATCCTTCGCTATGTCGGTGTAAAACCGACCCTCTTGAGCGAGGTCTCTCCACTTGACGATCAACGGAAGGGGGGGCTTTGCCATGACTTGTTATCACTCTTGGCCGATCTATTGGCTTCAGTTAACGACATAAAATACTCGGGCCGCTGCCAGAAGTACACCCGCCTGGGCGGGGTGGATGTTCCCTGAATTTCCTCGCTCTCAGACGACTGAGGGCCGACGCGACCCCGAGGCATCACGGAACAGAAAGGGGAGCCGGTGGCCCGCCTGAGGGTGCCTCTGTTGTGTACAGGCGTAGGTAGAGGTCACCCCCGATCAATGCTTCCCTGTCCTGTGCGTTCAGCGTAATGGTGCCGGCGGCTCCCTGGTCGATCGGGCCTGAGAGCCGGTAGATGACTCCGCCCTCCCGGCCTGCTTGCGCTCGGTGAAGGCCCACTCCCCGAATTTGTTCGATCAATACTCCTGAGATGGTGGCCTCGTAGGACAACGCGCTCGTGACGGCGTCCCACGAAAAGAGAACGCGAGCGGTTGCACGGCCCCCCTGGGCGGCGACTTCGAATGCTGCGGGCTCGGGAGCCCGGCCCTCCCGTAGCGGAGGGGTGCGGGAGGGGGCACGCCGGGGCTGGACGGATTGCTCGAATGCGAAGCCGAGCGCCACCAGCCGCGCGTCCTCCAACGGTCTCCCGAGCAGCTCCATTCCGGTGGGAAGTCCCGCGTCGGTCAATCCGGCCGGGACGCTCAGCGCGGGAAGCCCCGTCGTCGCGCTCAATTGGCAGTTCGAGCCCCGCTGGGGATCCCCGATCCGGGCAGCTCGGCGTCGTATCGTCGGGTAGACCACCGCGTCGAGTGCTAGCTCGTCCATGGTCGCGAGCACTGTATCGCGTGCCTCGGCACGTTTGGCTACGGCCCGGTGATACGCCGCGCTGTCTCTCTGCACCGTCTCAGCCCGGCGCCGAAAGTTCGCTTCCAATTGAACGTGATAGAGACCCCGATCGAGGATGTCCTGGAGCGAGCCGACCGGCGCGCCTGGGGTGGCGGCCAAGTAATCGATGAGGTCCCACTTGAATTCGTGGCCTATCAGACTCGACCCGGAAAGGATCGAATCCAAACCCGGAATCTCGATGTCGATGATCTCCGCTCCGGCTTCCGTCATGCGGTCGAGAGCGTCTCGAACGAGCCGAGAGTGCTCCCGATCTTCCACAGCGTCGCCCATCAGCATGGTCAACACCCCGAGACGAGCCCCCCGAAGGGCCTCGGCATCGAGCCCGTCCACGAATCCAGGGAGCGGCCGATTCGCCAGAATCCGCGTGGCCGGGTCGGCCGGGTCGGCTCCTATGGTCGCGTCCAGCCCGAGAGCGAGATCCATCACGGTGCGAGCCAGTGGGCCACCGACGTCCTGTGTGTGTGACAGGGGGATGATCCCGTCGATGCTAGAGAGGCCCTTGGTCGGACGGAGACCGAACAGGTTGTTGTGCGATGCCGGGATGCGAATGGACCCGCACGTGTCGCTGCCCCAGCCGATGGCTGCAAAGCTGGCTGCGATCGCGGCGCCGGTTCCCCCGCTCGAGCCGCCCGGGTTTCGGGAGGGGTCGTACGGGTTACGGGTCTGACCCCCAACCGAACTGATGGTGGTGATGCCGGCCGCCAGCTCGTGCATGTTGGATTTTCCGATGATTACCGCTCCGGCCTCCCGCAGCTTGCGGACCTGGAAAGCGTCGTCCGGGGGGATCATACCGGCAAGCGCGATGGATCCGCCTGAAGTCGCCAGGTCCGCCGTGTCGTAGTTGTCTTTCAGGATGATGGGGATGCCGTGAAGCGGTCCCCTGGTGCCGCGGAGGGCACGCTCCTGGTCGAGTGCAGCCGCCTGCGCCCGGGCGTTCGGGTTCAAGTAGACCATGCTGTTGAGCTCAGGACCTGCCTGGTCGTAGGCGCTGATCCTGGCCAGGTAGGCGTCCACGAGCTGGGCCGACGTGACCCGCCCGTCCGTCATCGCCTCCTGGAGGTCGGGGATCGTGGCCTCGAAGACTTCGACGCCCTGGTCCTGGGTGACGGGAAGGGGTGGGAGGGTGCGGTGGGCATGGGCGGCCCCTGGCACGAGGGCCAGCGCCGCGACTAAGGCTCGCCTAACAACGTGGTGATCTGAGAATATCGACTCCATCATCCCTCCTTGCCGCGTTGGGGTGGCGTCTGAGGAGGTTAGAGTGTTTCAGGGCGACACGCGAGGGTCGGGCTACTCCTCGCGCAAGACCGTCCCCGGGTCGCCGACACCGACAACCATGGTTGCGGGCTCGGCCTCTGACCGGGCACACGCGCTTCTCAAGCGCGCGCGTGTTCGGAGAATGAGACGCGGCTCGCGGTCAAAGGGTTGGAACGAAGGTGAGGCGGTTGCGGTGCCTTCGCCAGGAACACAGACTGAGGCGAGCAGCGGTGCGGGGAGCTGGGCTTATGCGTTCAGCAGCCCGACCAAGACCGGATCCGTCGACCCACTGGACGTACTCCTATGAAGAACTTTCCGAAATCTTTTGCTTGGGCCCTGATCGCGGCTTTGCCGCTTCTCCTCTCGCCGGGGTCATCGTTGAAGGCCCAGGACGCGGGTCCACTCACGCTGAGCGAAGAGGTGCACACCGCCGGCCAGGTTGCCTACGAGAGGGCATGCGCGGCCTGCCACCTTCCGAACTTCTTGGGATCGTTCGAGGCGCCTGAGCTGGCGGGTCCCAGCTTCCGTGGAGTCTGGACGGAGCGTACGCTGAACGAATTCCGCGCCACGATTCGCACGATGCCTCTCACGGCTCCGAATTCGTTGAGGGATGCTGAGTACGATGCCATCACGGTCTACCTGCTCGCGGCCAACGGTCTGGTGAGGGACGGCCGAATGGTCCAGGCGGATCGTGCAACGACCGTTGGGTCGATGCTCACGGGGGCCGTGGCAGAGGTCTCTGCGGCCAGCGCCGCGGGCAGGCGGGCGGCGGCGGCCGGTGGCGAGCGGACCGCTCCAGTGGGCGTGACTGAGACTTTCCGCGAGATCGCCGACTTCGTGCCGGTCACCGACCAAGAACTCCTCAATCCGGACGACGGTGACTGGCTCATCTACCGGCGTACATACGATTCACAGGGCTTCAGTCCGCTCGACCAGATCAATCGGAACAACGTCGACGATTTGAGACTCGCGTGGGTGTGGTCGATGAGGGACGGAACCAACCAGCCGACGCCCCTGCTCCATGACGGCATCATGTACCTGGCCAATCCTGGCAACGTGATCCAGGCCCTCGATGCCGCCAGCGGTGAGCTCCTCTGGGAGTACAGGCGCGAGTGGGCGGACGATTTCCGCGCCGGTGGTTTCGACCAGCTACGCAACCTGGCGATCTACGGCGAGAACATCTTCGTCGCGACCAAGGACGCATACTTGCTCGCGCTCAACGCCCGCACGGGGGAGACGGTGTGGGAGACTCAGATCGCCGACTACCACCTGGGTTACACCAATGTGGCCGGGGTCATGGTCGTCGAGGGCAAGGTGCTCAACGGCATCAATGGGTGCACTCGCTTTGTCGAGGAAAGCTGCTTCATCACGGCGCACGACGCCGCCACTGGTGAGGAACTGTGGCGTACCTACACGGTCGCCCGTCCGGGAGAGCCCGGGGGCGACACGTGGGGTGATCTGCCGATCGAGCTACGGGGTGGCGTCGACGTTTGGAACACCGGCAGCTACGATCCCGAACTCGGGCTGGTCTACTGGGGGACGGCCCAGCCCAAGCCGTGGGTGGCCGCGAGTCGTGGCCTCACCGTTGAGGATGCGGCGCTCTACTCCAACTCCACCCTGGCGATCGATCCCGACGACGGCTCCATCGTCTGGTACCGCCAGCACGTTCCCGGGGAGTCACTTGACCTAGACGAGGCCTTCGAGCGGATCCTGATCGATCGCAACGGGGAGCGCTTGGTGTTTTCCATGGGGAAACACGGGATCCTCTGGAAGTTGAACCGGGAGAATGGGGAGTTCATATCATATCTGGAGTCGATCTACCAGAACGTCTTCGACTACATAGACCCCCAGACGGGTGCGGTGCGCTATCGCGAAGACATCGCTTCGGCGGGGATCGGCGACTGGGTGTCGGTGTGCCCGAGCACCGCCGGAGGCCACAATTGGCCGTCGATGTCCTATAGCCCTGAAGTAAACGCGCTCATCGTTCCGCTCTCTCAGAGTTGCCTGGAAATCCAAGGGCGCCCGATGGTGCTCGAGCTCGGATCGGGTGGCTCGGGCGCGTCCCGGCGCTTCAGCGATATGCCCGGAACGAACGGTCGCCTGGGCAAGTTGGGCGCTTACGACATCGATACGATGGAAGAGATCTGGAGTGTCGAACAGCGGGCGTCCTTCCTCACTGCGACGCTGAGTACAGCGGGCGGCTTGGTTTTCGCGGGCGACCTCGATCGCTACTTCCGTGCCTACGACGTTCGGAATGGCGAAGTTCTCTGGCAGACCAGGCTGGGGACGTCGGTGCAAGGCTTTCCGGTGACATTCGAGGTGGATGGGGAGCAGTACATCGCCATCAGTGCCGGGGTGGGCGGCGGAAGCCCTCGCGGTGTGCCCCGCGCGGTGACCCCGGAGATCCGGCATCCCCAGAACGGAAACGCGCTCTATGTCTTCAAGCTGCCGAGTCCGTAGGGGTGGTGGGTGCGCCCGCGGAGCGTCGCCATAGCAGAAACCCGTAGGCGCTCAAGTTGATTACGAGGACCGAGCCGCCAAGGATCAGCTGGTGGGTGCGGGTCAGTCCGGACGGATAAATGATCGGCACCAGATAGTGCTCAATGAACCCGCCCGTGTATCCCTCGGCGCCTCCCATCCGGCGAAAGCCAACCTCGAGTGGAGTCAGGGGGCAAATTCCACCCGTGAGTTCGATCCATACGCCCCAGAGCCCGCACGGGATGTGAGCCCAGGCCATCTGCGGCCATCGGTATGTCGTGAATGAGCCGAACACCACGAACAGGATGAAGGCGAGGTGCACAACGGCCAGGGTGTCAGCAAGGAGTAGATAGTTCACGTGAGGGAATTGACCTGGGACCACTATCCGGGGCAAGCGCCTCGCTAGCCACGTCCTTAGCCACGTCC
>CAUZVZ010000087.1:0-12155 GCA_963583605.1 Gemmatimonadales bacterium UBA6960 | reverse complement strand
TGCGGCCCACTCCACCGCCTCGACGATCTTATGGTAGCCGGTACAGCGGCACAGATTTCCGGCCAGGGCCGCGCGAATCTGTTCGCTGGAGGGCTCGACGTGCTCGGCCAGTAGGGCCTTGGCGGCTATCAGCATGCCAGGGGTGCAGTAGCCGCATTGAGCCGCCCCCAAATCCGCAAAGGCCGCCTGGAGCGGATGCAGGTTTCCCCCCTCCTGGAGCCCCTCCACGGTTTCGACCGCGGCTTCGCCCAATTCTGCGGCGAGTAGCAGACAGCTCAGGACGGGCTCGCCGTCGACCAGGACCATGCAGGTTCCGCACTCGCCCAACTCACAGCCGTGCTTGGTCCCCGTAAGCCCGCACCGCTCACGGAGGACCTCGAGCAGAGTGTGATGTGTGGGGAAGACTACCTGCACGTCCTCACCGTTTATGGATAGCGTCAGGGTAGTGGAATTGGGCATGGACTAGGAAAGGTGAAATTCGTCTTGATCCAGAGAATAGAGGCGGGCGTGAGACCCCAGCAAGCTGGTGTGACCGATCATGCTCCGATCCCGTGAGTCGGTGGAGCGTCTGTTGTGCCCGTCTCCCTCAACTCCGCCTCGGTTCTCCTCGCGCCACCGAAAAGAAGTCGTACCAGTCCGAATCCGCCCCGCCGTAGCGTCGCTCGATCTCGATGTCGAGAAGGTAGGGCTGTCCATCCTCCACGCGTCGGAGACACCGATCCAGGGCCGCACCCAGGCGATTCGGGTCCTCCACTCGCTCGCCCTCCACACCGTAACCCGAGGCGATGGCGATGTTGTCGATGTCGGGGCCACGCAGTGATGTTCCGACGTATTTTCCGGTCTCCGCCGCGCGACCGCCGTAGCCGTGCAGAAAACGTCGATTGGCCTGATAGCCACCGTTGTTCCAGATGATGACGCCGATGGGCACCTCGTAGCGCACGGCGCTCCACAACGCCTGGACACCGAACTGAAAGCTGCCGTCGCCCACGAGCGCGACGACCTGGCGATCCGGTCGTGCGATCTTCGCTCCGATGGCGGCGGCGACCCCCCACCCCAACACCCCACCCTGCGATGTGAAGTTCTGGCGGTGTGCGCCTGCCGAGCCGATGTCGAGGTATGTCTTGATGAACGGCTCAGAGGTTACGAGTTCGCTGACCACGATCGCATCCGGATCGAGACGCTGATTCAACTCGGTAGCGAGGCGTGCGCTCGCGATCGGGCGCGCGTCCCACGTTTCCCGCGCCGCGGCGTCCAGGCGCTGCTGCCGCTCCTGGTGATGCCGCTCGACGGCACGGCGGCGGGCAGCCACGGCGGGCGTCGCCAGGTTTCGCGTGCGTAGCTGTTCGAGAACCGCCGACGCCGTGAGTCCCGTGTTGGCCATCAGCCCGAGGTCGACGGGGTAGTTGCGGCCCAATTGTGCCGCGTCGAGGCCGGTGTGAATGACGGACGCGGTGCGTGGCACGAGCGGCTTGGGCGGCGTCGCACCCAATGCGAACATGGTACCGCCCACGCTCCAATACAGGTCGAACGCTTCCGGAAACTGCGGGGTCTCGGCGAACAAGCCAGCGTACATCGAATGACTCGTGGTAACGACGACGGGCGTGTGACTCGCCTCCGTGTCCATGAACAACGGAGCGCCTAGCAGCTGAGCGATCTCGAGTAGATCGTCCGCTCCCCCGAAGCGGTTGACCTCGCGTCCAGCCACGATGAGGGGCATGTCGGCACCCACCAACATGTCGACGAGTCTCGTTATCTGATAGGAACTCGGCTCCAGCTCGAGCTCCGGCTGCGATCGCGACCGTGGCAGAATTTCCGCCGCTTCGACCCGCTGTTCCCACAGATCTTTGGAAAACGTGAGGAAGGTCGGTCCTCCGGGTGGCACCCGCGCCAAGAGAAAGGCTCTCCTGAGGACCTCTGGGACCGAGTCCGCGGTCAACACGTCCCAGGTCCAGCGCGTGTAATCGCTCGGGAGTTCGCTGAGGTTGACCGCCTCGAGGAACGCGTTGCTGCCCCGGAGATCCGTCGACTGCCGGCCCACAGTGATGACCACCGGAGTGCGATCCTTGAACGCGTTCACCATCGGCCCGAGGGCATACCCGGTCCCGGCCACCGAGTGGAGGTTCATGAACGCGGTTTGCCCCGAAGCGCGAGCGTATCCATCGGCCATGGACATCACCGACCCCTCGTGGAGCGCTTGCACGTAATGTAGCGGCAGGCGGTCGACCAGCGCGTCGAGGAACCCCACCTCCTCGGATCCACCGAGGCCAAACACGTAGCGGACGTCCCAGTCGAGCAGGAACTCCGCCATCAGCTCACCCCCCGTGGCGTCTCGTAAAACACGCCCGGCTTGCTGTGGCGCGGAGACTTCAGCTGACAGAGAGGTCGCCAACTGCGTGGCAGCAGCCGTACCGACCCCTAACTGCGTAAGTCGGGACACGAAGGCTCGACGATCTATCTGCTTGTCGAGCATGAGTTTCGCGGACTGCTTCATCGGCTCGGTCTGCCCGTGGAAGGGACGCTCAACATGGAGTTGAGCCCAGGGGCTAGCAAGCCGGCGGGCAGGATTCTGTAAGCCCGCCCCCGCCGAGAGCGTAAATCTTGTCAGTTTCGCTCCTTTACTCCTCAGCTCGCGACTCAACCGGCCACGGACTCGACTACACCTCCGGACACACCCAGGTGAGGTAGCGCACGGTGGCCTCCGGCTCGGTACAGGTTCCGAGAGTCCTGCGGGAGTGACGGGTTCCGGTACCAATGGTCGAGAAGTCCTCCCGGCACGCGCCATCGCCTGGCCCGGCGCACTGAATGATGTCCCAAGGGCCTGCGCTGAACCAGCCGGCTCGTGCGGACATTGATGCGCATTGAAACTCGACTCTCACCCGTACGCGCCGCCCCCGTCGGATCCTAAAGTCTCCCTCGGTGGGATCCGCTGTGGGGTCCCATTCCCCTATAGCCACTTCCTCAAATTCTCGGAGTACGTCGCCGGCCGGAATGGGCACCCCTAAGTCGTCACCGGGAAGCGGGACGCGCCAATGGCCGGTGCTCACGGATATGTGAGCCGCCAGCATTACACTCACCTGGATTCGGGACCCGTATTCGACGAAGATCCGGCGAGCCCCCATGGAGACGTATGCGATCGGAAGCTCGAGGGCCGGTGCGGCGATGCGTACTCCCTCTTCCGACCAGGGCATCAGTATGGGTCGGACGATCGGGAGGCCTTCTTCGAAAGGACTTTCCCGCCCCCTCGCGTTCTCCTCGATCCTACACCCGACGATCGAGAAAGTCGGGGCAATGAGGCTTGCTGTGCCCACCCGGCGAAGGAACTCGCGACGATCGTACCACTGGGTCAAAGACGACCTCCCGATGAGACTCTGGCGGGGTGCGGACCCCGTCGAAGCACCCTATCATGACGACCTGACTTTTTCGCGCCGACGTCATTCCGAGTCGGATCACCTGGACTCGGATGCGAATAAGGATGGCGAAACAGATCCGAAGAATACAGTTCGACCGCGCCGCGTCCCGCGGCAGGGCACGCCTGACTCCGAGGAGAACGTGATGATTGATCGACGACGATTCATCGGTACCACGGCCTTGGGTGGCGCGGCCTTGGCCGTCGGGCCAACGGCCTGTGTGCCGTTGGATTCGGATGACTCTTCGTCACAGGGAGGTGCGTCGGGCGTCGAGGCCTTCGAACTCGACGAAGTGACGGTCGACGAGCTGCAGCGGAGCATGGAGTCGGGCGAGCGTTCCGCGCGCTCGATCACCGAGCTGTATCTGGGCCGGATCGAGGCGTTGGATCGGCAGGGTCCCGAGCTACGGTCGATCATCGAGACGAATCCGGACGCCCTGCAGATCGCGGACGAACTGGATGAGGAACGGAGAGCCAATGGTCCCCGGGGTCCGCTCCACGGAATACCGATCGCGATCAAGGACAACATCGATACGCATGACGGCATGACCACGACGGCGGGGTCGCTCGCGTTGGAGGGTTCGATTCCAGCTCGAGACTCGTTCGTGGTCCAGAAACTGCGTGAAGCCGGGGCGATTATCCTGGCCAAGGCCAATATGAGTGAATGGGCCTATTTCCGAGGAGAGCGGGCCAGCAGTGGATGGAGTGCGCGCGGCGGCCAGTGCCGAAATCCCTATGCGCTCGACCGGAACCCCTGTGGCTCGAGTTCCGGCTCCGGCGTCGCGGTTTCCGCCAATCTCGCCGCCCTGACGATCGGCACGGAGACGGGTGGATCGATCATGTGCCCGTCGTCCATCAACGGCGTGGTCGGCATCAAGCCGACGGTGGGGCTCTGGAGTCGCTCCGGGATCATCCCCATCTCGCACTCGCAGGACACCGCCGGGCCGATGACCCGCACCGTCCGGGACGCGGCGACCCTCCTAGCTGCGGTGCCAGGTGTCGATCCCCGAGACGATGCGACGGCGGCGAGCGAGGGGAATTCGCATGCCGACTACACGCAGTTCCTCGATTCGGCCGGACTGCAGGGCGCCCGTATCGGCGTCGCTCGCAGCTTTACCGGTTTCGATCCTCGGGTCGTGGCACTGTTCGAGGAGGCGATCGAGGCGATGAGGGGGAGTGGGGCGGTGGTCATAGATCCCGCAAACCTTCCCCCGGCCGCGTGGAACGACACGCTACCCCTGCTGGTGCTCGAGTATGAGTTCAAGGCGGATCTCAACGCCTATCTGTCGAGCCTGGGACCATCCGCACGCGTCAAGAGTTTGGCCGAGGTCATCGAATTCAACGAACGGAACCGCGCCGCCGAGATGCCATACTTCGGCCAGGAGAGGATGCATGCCTCACAGGCCAGGGGACCGCTCACCGATGAGGCGTACCGGAACGCGGTGCGCGCCATCCAACGGGGGAATCGCCAAGACGGCATCGACGCCCTGATGAACCAACACGACTTGGACGCCATCATCGCTCCGACCATGCGTCTTGCGTGGATGACCGATCACATCAAGGGCGACTGGCTCGGAGGCGGAAGCAGTGCGGGGCCCGCCGCAATCGCGGGGTACCCGGACATCTCGGTCCCGATGGGCTTCGTGTCCGGACTCCCGGTCGGCGTGTCCTTCTTCGGCCGAGCTTGGAGTGAGCCCGTGCTCCTGCGGGTGGCTTACGGGTTCGAGCAAGCCACCAATCACCGCCGCCCCCCCACGTTCCCCGCGACCCTGGGATAGACGACCGCGCCCATATCGTGATGGACCGAAGTGACGTCGCTCCGGCGCCGAGGCCTGTAGCCTGGTGACGGGCGAGGTACAGCGTTATATGATCTAGCGGTCCCACTGATCCTCAGTAGTTCAGGGTCGACAGTAGTTCAGGGTCGACGCTCACCCCCCCCGGAAGCCTCTGCCACGATGTCGCAAACCACCAATCCGCTCCTCCGTGATTACGGGCGCATCCCATTCGACGAGATCGATGCGTCCCATGTGGTTCCGGGCGTGCCCCGCATCCTGGAGGAGGCTTGTTCCGAGATCGACGCTCTCGTTTCTAACGAAGCCGAGCCCACGTACGACAATACGCTGCAGTGTCTCGACGACGTCCTCGAGCGGGTGAAGAGGAGGATCGCTCCGGTCAGGCATCTACTCTCCGTGGCGGAGACACCCGAACTGAGAGAGGGCTTCAACGAGGTTCTTCCCGAGATCACCGAATTTTGGACGCGCATCACGCTAAACGCGGCTCTGTGGCAGCGGCTCAAGAACTTTGCCGAGACCGACGAAGCGGTAGGATTGGAGGGAATTCACGAGCGCCATCTTCGCAACCTACTCCGGGACTTCCGACGGGCCGGAGCCGACCTCGCTCCAGCGCACAAGGAGAAGTTGAGCGTAATCCGGCTCGAGCTCTCCCGGCTTCAGCTGAAGTTCTCTGAAAATGTACTCGATGCGACCAACGCCTACTCGTTGCTGATCACGGACGGCGCCCGGCTCGACGGGGTGCCTCGACTCGATCGAGATCAGGCAAGGGACAAGGCTAAGGCCGAAGGCGTCGACGGCTGGCTCTTGACCCTCGACTATCCGTCCTTCGAGCCCATCGTGAAGTATGCCGTGGACCGGGAGCTCCGTCGGGAGCTACAGACGGCCTACGTCGATCGATGCCGTTGTGGAGAGTTCTCGAATGTAGACATCATCCAGAAGCTGCTGGAGCTTCGGCGGCGACTGGCTGTGTTGCTCGGGTATGCTGATTTCGCGGACTACCGCCTCGAAGATCACATGGCCCAGAACGGCACTCGAGCCTTCGACTTCGTAGTGGAGTTGACCGCCCGCACGAGGCCGCACTGGAAACGCGATTTGCTGGAGCTGAGTGAGCACGCCGCGACGCTCGGCATCAGCGAATTCGAGCCATGGGACGTGGCGTTCGTGAGTGAGCATCTCCGTCGAGCTCGGTTCAACATCGACGATGAAGTCACGCGCCCCTACTTCCCGCTCCAGCGTGTCTTGGAGGGACTGTTCGAGGTCGCACGAAGAACCTTCGGCCTGATCGTGACCGAACAAGAGATCAAGGAGACGTGGCACGAAGACGTCCGTTTTTACGATCTACTCGATGAGGCGGACGGGACTCACCTCGGATCCTTCTACGTCGATTGGCACCCCCGTCCGGAGAAGCGACAGGGCGCCTGGATGAACGATCTGAAGACCGGGGGACCGAGTGAGAACGGATTCGATTCCCACCTCGGGATCATTGCCGGGAACTTGACGCCGCCCAAGGGTGGAACACCGTCCCTCCTGACACATTCTGAAGTCGAAACGGTCTTTCACGAGTTCGGACACCTGCTTCACCATCTCACGTCTCGCGTTCCCATCGCCCCCATGGCGGGCATCAACGTTGCTTGGGACTTTGTCGAAGTCCCGTCACAGCTCATGGAAAATTGGACGTGGGAGGAGGAAGCACTCCCCCTCTTCTCGGGACATTACGAGACCGGCGACCCGCTCCCGCAGGAAATCTACGAGCGACTCCAGCAAGCTCGTCGGTTCATGGGTGGATGGAAGCAGATGCGGCAGCTCTCCTTTGCCTACGTGGACCTTCGACTGCACCGAGACGACCCGGAGGAGGCTTCTGGAAATCTGATGGCAAGGGTGGAGGGTCTTCTCGACACGTATACGCCGAACACGACCTTCGCTCGTGCCCATGCCACGCCTTCGTTCACGCATCTCTTCTCGGGTGGATACGCAGCTGCGTACTATTCGTATCTCTGGTCGCAGGTCCTGGAGGCCGACGCTTTTGGACGCTTCCGGGAGGAGGGGATCTTTGCGCCCAGTGTCGGGAAGGCGTTCATGGAGGCCATCCTGACTCGGGGTGACAGCGATGCGCCCGAACAGTTGTTCCGGGAGTTCATGGGTCGAGACCCTGATCAGCAGGCCCTTTTGGACCGGAACCTGGGTCCGGATCTGTCGGGTCTTCCGGCCGAGGTGCTCATGTCTGATAAACGGGACAATTCGGGGCTTGATGCCGCTTTGGGGAGTGGTTAGCTTACCAAGCTCGCCTGGAAATGGCGCCCTTTGGGGTGGGGCGACTTCGTTTATTCCGGGAGGGGCAGGTCGCGGGGTGGAGGCCCCGGATCGGTAGCCGGTGGGGTACCGAAGCGGTCAAACGGGGCAGACTGTAAATCTGCTGGCTTAGCCTTCGTAGGTTCGAATCCTACCCCCACCATCGATCCAAAAAAATTTGCGGGAGTAGCTCAGTTGGCTAGAGCATCAGCCTTCCAAGCTGAGGGTCGCGGGTTCGAGTCCCGTCTCCCGCTCTATCAGTTGGGTGGCGCTCCGATAGCTCAGTGGTAGAGCGCCTCCTTGGTAAGGAGGAGGTCCCGGGTTCAAATCCCGGTCGGAGCTCTGACAGCGGAAGATCGGAAGGATAGAAGCCGACACGGCGAGGGAACGATGGCGAAAGCGAAATTTGAGCGAACGAAGCCGCACGTAAACGTGGGAACGATTGGACACGTGGACCACGGGAAGACGACGCTGACGGCTGCGATCACGGCGACGCAAGCGAAGAAGCATGGCGGTGACGCGATTTCGTTCGACAACATCGATAAGGCACCGGAGGAGCGGGAGCGTGGGATCACGATCGCGACGGCGCACGTAGAGTACGAGACGGCGAACCGTCACTACGCGCACGTGGACTGTCCGGGGCATGCGGACTACGTGAAGAACATGATCACGGGCGCGGCGCAGATGGACGGAGCGATCCTGGTGGTGAGCGCAGCGGACGGCCCGATGCCCCAGACGCGGGAGCACATTCTATTGGCTCGCCAGGTAAACGTGCCCTATGTGGTGGTGTTCCTGAACAAAGTGGACATGGTGGACGACGAGGAGCTTCTGGAGCTGGTGGAGTTGGAGGTACAGGAGCTACTGAGCGAATACGGTTTTCCTGGGGACGACACGCCGATAATCCGGGGGAGCGCACTAAAGGCGATGGAAGCGGAGGGCGAGGGCCCGGACGTGGAATGCATCCAGGAGTTGATGGATGCGATCGACAGCTTCATCCCGGAGCCGGAGCGAGACGTGGACCGGCCGTTCCTGATGCCTGTGGAGGATGTGTTCTCGATCACGGGCCGAGGTACGGTAGCGACGGGGCGGATCGAGCGCGGGATCGTGAAGAAGGGAGAGGAAGTGGAGTTGGTGGGGATGGGAGCGGACCGGAAGACGGTGGTGACGGGAGTGGAGATGTTCCGGAAGCTACTGGACGAGGGCCGAGCGGGAGACAACGCGGGACTACTCTTGCGTGGCGTGGGCAAAGAGGAGATCGAGCGGGGCCAGGTGTTGGCTGCGCCGGGCTCGATCAAGCCACACACGAAGTTCAAGGGTGAGGTGTACGTGTTGACGAAGGAAGAGGGGGGACGCCACACGCCGTTCTTCGATGGGTACCGGCCGCAGTTCTACTTCCGTACGACTGATGTGACGGGAGCGGCGAACCTACCGGAGGGAGTGGAGATGGTGATGCCGGGCGACAACGTGCAGATGGAAGTGGATCTGATCACGCCGATTGCGATGGACGCGCAGTTGCGGTTTGCGATCCGGGAAGGTGGGCGCACGGTGGGGTCGGGGGTTGTGACGGAGATAATCGAGTAGATAGAGACAAGGCGAAGTCCCTTCAGACAATAGTGGGACTCCGTCGGTACGCCCGAGAGGGCGCGCGGGGCAGGTAGGTAGGTAGGTACGGAAGCTAGATGGAGCGAAGGGCGGGGCGGTTTCAGTCCCGCGTGAGGATCGCAGGCCGGTAGCGATGGGGAGCGGGGACGCCCTCCATAGCGTCCCGGCCACGGTGTAGCGGAGGAGGGCGTCCCCGTTCCCCGTCGCGGCCCTCATCAGTAATGTCAGCGGGGCGTTCGCCGCCCTGCAATGAGAGGAAGACATGGATAGGATTCGGATTAGACTGAAGGCGTTCGATCACTGGATTGTGGATCAGACGGCGGCGGATATTGTGCGAACTGCGCAGAAGACCGGTGCAACCGTGCGGGGTCCGATTCCGTTGCCCACGCGACGGGAGCGGTGGACGGTGCTGCGCTCACCACACATCGACAAGAAGAGTCGGGAACAGTTCGAATTACGCACGCACAAGAGGCTCATCGATATCGTGGACAGTCGCCCGCAGACGGTGGATGCACTCACCAAATTGGATCTGCCGGCGGGCGTCGATGTCGAGATCAAGGTCGACTAGGGATACGGGACTGAAACGATGTCTGGACTGATTGGAAAAAAGATCGGCATGACGCGGATCTTCGATGAGGTGGGGACGGCGATATCCGTCACCATCGTGGAGGCTGGGCCGTGTCCCGTGCTCCAGATCAAGAGCGAAGATACGGATGGTTATGCCGCTGTTCAGTTGGGATTCGGGGCCCAGAAGGATTCGCGGGCCAGCAGGGCGGAGAAGGGACACGCCACCAAGGCGGGTGTCGAAGTTGCGCCCCGGATCGTGCGAGAGTTCTCGGTGAGCGACGATGACGAGTACGAGCTCGGACAGTCACTCACCGTCGAGCTCTTTGGACCCGGGGAGTCGGTCAAGGTGACCGGAACCTCGAAGGGACGTGGGTTCCAGGGCGTGGTGAAGCGCTGGGGTTTCGCGGGGCGCCCGGCTTCCCACGGCCACCCGGGGTCGCGTACGCCTGGCTCGATGGGGCCGGGAACGGACCCGTCCCGCGTAATCAAGGGAAAGAAGCTTCCGGGTCGCATGGGTGGGAAGCGAGTCACCATCCGCAACCTGACGATCGTGAGAGTGGATTCGGAAAGGAACCTCCTTTTCATCAAAGGCGGAGTTCCCGGATCCAGAAACAGTTATCTCTTGATCCAGAAGTGACGGATGCTTAAAGCACACTATTACAAGACCGATGGAGCCAAGGGCGGAGAGGAGAAGCTCCCCGACTGGCTGTTCGACGGCGTGGTCAACGAGGACGTTCTTCACCAGGTGATCAAGATCCACCTGTTGAACCAGAGACAAGGAACGGCCTCTGCTAAGTCCCGTGGACAGGTCGCCGGGGGATCCCGCAAGCCTTGGCGGCAAAAGGGGACCGGAAGGGCCCGCCAGGGGACGATTCGAGCTGTCCAGTGGGCGGGGGGTGGCGTCGCGTTTCCTCCCATCCCGCATTCCTGGCGTCAGCGCGTCCCCAAGAAGGTCCGGGCCCTTGCCCGACGGTCCGCCCTCAATTCTCGAGCTCAGAGCGATCGGATCATCCTGGTCGATTCTCTCGAGTTCGACGCACCCAAGACTAAAAAACTTCGCGCTGTGCTTTCGGCGATCGGATCTCAGGGTAAGGTGCTCCTACTGACCGAGGGCGCGAAGGAAAACGTCTACCTCTCGGCTCGAAACCTAGAGACGGTCATCGTCCGGCCCTTCGGCGAGGAGTCGGCCTACGACATTCTTTGGGCGACCACGCTCGTCATCGAGAAGGCGGCCCTCGACGGTGCGGAGCCCTCGGATGCGCACCGGTCGGCGGTGGCGTCCCGGGCACGGGGTGAGCCCGATGTGCGGGTCCGCGAGAGAGCGGCCGAAGAAGAGCGTTTGGAGCGTCGTAAACTGAAACGGGGCCACGGCAAGAAAGCGGCCTCCAAGGTGAAGAAGGAAGTCAAAGCAGCGCCGAAAACGAAGGAGACGGTCGCGGGCAAGGCAGCGCCAAAGGCAAAAGACGAAACCAAGGCCAGGGCGGCGCCCAAGGCGAAAGACGAGACCAAGTCCGCGGCGGCTCCGAAGGCGAAGGCGGCCCCGAAGGCGAAAGCGGCCCCGAAGGCGAAAGCCCCCACCGAGGCCACGGGTGGTGTCGACGCCTCGTCCGTTACGCTTCCCAAGGTGGGCGATCTTGCCGATTTCCTGGCAGGGTTCGACTCGGCTGCCGACGTAGAGACGTTGAGGGCTCGGGACGACCGCAAGACGGCGCAGGCTCGCTACGAGGCTCGACTGGTCGAACTGGGTGACAAGGAGAGTGACGATGCGTGACGTCTACGACGTGATTGTCTCGCCCGTCGTCACCGAGAAATCGGCGACCGCGCTCGAGGAGAACAACGTGTACACCTTCATCGTCAATCGGGACTCGAACAAGATCGAGATCTCCCGGGCTATCGAGAAGATCTGGGACGTGAAGGTCAGCGATGTCCGTACCATGCGCTATGCCGGGAAGCAAAAGAACGCGTTCATGGGACGTATGAGCAGGAGCGCCAAGGTCGGCCGCCGGGCTGGGTTCAAGAAGGCGATCGTCCAACTCGTTGAAGGTGACCACATCGAGTTCTACGAGGCCGGATAAGCCAATGGCTATCAAGAAATTCAAGCCGATTACACCAGGGACTCGCTCCCGCTCCATCGTGGACCATTCCGATGTCCTGACCAAGAAGGAGCCGGAGAAGTCGCTTCTGGAGCCTTTGTCCAAGTCGGGTGGACGGAACCATCACGGTAGAATCACCTCTCGCCGTAGGGGAGGGGGACACAAGCGACGGTATCGCCGGATCGACTTTCGGCGAAACAAGTTCGGGATTCCGGGGAAGGTCAACGCGATCGAGTACGACCCGAACCGCAGTTCTAATATCGCCTTGATCTTCTATGCGGATGGTGAAAAGCGCTACATTCTGCACCCGCGGGGTCTCGAGGTGGGCGACACCATAATGTCGGGCCCCGAGGCGGACATCCGGCTGGGTAACGCTCTTCCCCTGGGGAAGATTCCGCTCGGCAC
>CAUZVZ010000086.1:0-12172 GCA_963583605.1 Gemmatimonadales bacterium UBA6960 | reverse complement strand
GGCGTACGGCCCGGGTTTAGGTAATATCCTTGGGCCCCCCCCCCCCCCCCGGACCCGTGACTGCGTGAAGGTCGATATTGTGCGGCATGCGGCTATCGGGGCGGTTGTTGAGCATGAACTCCACCACGTCGCCCTCGCGAACGCGAATGAATCGCCCCGGGACTGCTCCTCCGAACGTCCAGAACGTTTATTCCACTCCGTCCGCGAGGCGCTGCACGAACTCCTGGGTCTTGGGGTCTCGAGGTTGACGATCAGGCGGGTAGGTTGACTGCGGCTGATCGGGGGTGGAACCACGGGTGCCCGGGTCAGGACGGTCTCTTCCGTTCCGACGACCACATCGCTGCCACCGCTCTTGCAGCCCGACAGGAGTGGCAGGGTGGCAAACGTAATCATCAGGGCCGAGAGAAAACGGCGAACTGGTTGCCTGGGCATAAGTCTCTCTTTGATGCCGCTTGAGTGCTTTTGAAACGGTTGAAATGTGGTCGAGTCTTAGTCTACGGCTGGCGTCTTCGAATGACACGCCCCGCTAATGTGCCCGTAAACTCACCGGAGGATAGGGCGGTCTCTCCGTTGACGAATACCTCCCTCATCCCCTCCGCGAGTTGATGGGGCTCTGTAAACGTGGCGGGGTCGTTGATGCGGGCGAGGTCGAAGACCACGACGTCGGCGTAGGCTCCGGTGCGCAGCACGCCCCGGTCGGGGATGCGTAAGACCTGCGCGGGCAGCCCCGTCATGCTCCGGATGGCGGAGGCGAGGTCCACGATCCCCTCTTCCAACACGAATTGGCGGATTTTTCTGGGAAACGTCCCATAGGATCTGGGGTGAGGGACGCCCTCCATCCAGGGCACGAGCCCACCATCGGAAGCGGTCATGTTCCAAGAGGGAGTCATCAGCGTCCTGACGTCGTCATCGTCCATGTTATGGGAGATGATGCTCACGCCGCCCCGCCGGAGAAGATCGATCGCGGTGTCGATGGGATCCGAACCTCGCTCTCTCGCGACATCCGACAGGAGTCGCCCCTCGATCGACTCGTCGAAGCGGACTCGTCGGAACTGGATACGGTCCGCGCCTCCCCTCCTGGCCAGATTGTCGACCATGGCCGAGCGGATGTCGGCTAGGACACCTGGGCGGTCGAAACGCGCCATGAGCGAATCCGTGCCGCCGGCCTGCGACCATCGGGGGAGAAGGACCGCGGCGAGACTGGTGGCGGACGACGTGTAGGGGTACTGATCGGTGTAGACCTCGATGCCCTCTTCCCGGGCAGCTTCGATCCTCCGGATGATGGCGGCTCCGAATCCCCATACGCGCGGGCCCATCGCCTTGACATGAGTGACCACACCAGGAATCCCGGCCTTGCGAGCGACGTCGATCACCTCTTCCACGGCCGCCATGAGCCCGACGCTGTAATCGGATTCGTCACGGATGTGACTCGTGTAGGCACCCCCGAAGGTGGCCACCACCTCAGCCAACTCGACGATCTCCTCAGGATCTGAGTAACTCGCGGGAGCGTAGAACGTCCCGGACGACAGCCCGAAAGCGCCCTCCTCCATGCCTCTTCGCACCAAGGCGCGCATCTCTTCAAGATCCCCGACCGTCGGAGCGCGATCGCCGGCCCCCAAGACGACGACGCGAATCGAGCCGTGGGGCACCAACTGCGCGGTGTTTACACCCAGACCATCCCGCAGGAGCTCGTTCCGCTGACGAGCGAGGTCCACAGGGCCTCCACCGTCCGGATTGATCACCACCGTGGTGAGCCCCTGCGCCAGCAACGGCTGTCCGTGGCTGAGTCCCGCGGTTGCCAGGCCAGGCCCGGCGTGGGAATGGGCATCGATGAAGCCCGGCGTCACGTACAGTCCGGTGGCGTCGATCTCACGCCCCCCGCTGGCCGCTGCGAGATCTCCAATGGCCGCGATCCTGTCTCCGTCCAAGGCGACGTCGGCGAAGAACCAGGGATTGCCAGTCCCGTCGATCACCCTGCCGTTGCGAATGATGACGTCGTAACTTTGCGCTCGAGTGCTCGACGGGGTGGCCAGCGCCACCAAAAGAACAGCGAGTAGCCAACAGACACGGGGGTGCGGGGAAATGTGTATTGCTCCGTCTCTGAGGGATTTTAGCCTCGAAGGCCGCGAGATGGTGGGAGTAAGGTGAGGGGCGGGCTCAGGGCGGTCAACAACAGACCTGACCCAAGGACCACGCATGTCGCTAGCCGTCCCAGGCCCCCGGTCCTACCTTCTCCGACCCGACGGTTCCCACGAGCATTGGTGCGGAGAGAAACCGGAGCCGGCAGTACTTCATCGGAGCGATATATGACTCGCCTCACAGCTCTTGCCGGAGCAGGTCTGACTGTCCTTACGGCAGTGATCCCACTCGTGCCTGCCGTCGTGGCGGGCCAATCCTACCAGTCGGTCACCGACGAGCGACTCGTGAGTCCCGAGCCCGAAAACTGGCTTTCCTACAGGGGAAATTACAGCGGGTGGGGGTACAGCCCGCTCGATCAAATCGACGCGTCCAACGTGCGGGATCTCACTCCGGCGTGGGCCTTCTCGACGAACGCTACGGGGGGCCACGAGTCCCCGCCCGTCGTAAACGACGGGGTGATGTTCATCACCACTCCCGGCAACCAGGTATTTGCTCTGGATGCACGAAATGGAGACATGTTGTGGCGCTACCAACATGCGCTTCCCCAGGATCGAATCGCACTTCATAACACCAATCGAGGTGTGGCGTTGTTAGGAGACATGGTGTACACGGCGACGCTGGACGCACGGGTGGTGGCGCTCGACGCCCGCTCCGGTGAGGTCGTGTGGGACACGTCGGTCGCAGATAATTCTTCAGGGTACTACATGACGCTGGCGCCTCTGGCTGCCCGGGGGAAAGTCATGGTGGGCGTCTCCGGCGGCGAGCTGGGCATCCGCGGTTTTGTGGTGGCGCTCAATGCGGAAACAGGTGAGGAGGTCTGGAGAACCTACACGGTGCCCGGGCCGGGCGAGCCTGGCAACGATTCGTGGCCGGAGGGGGCATGGCGTACCGGTGGGGCCGCGGTGTGGCTCACGGGTCACTACGATCCCGATCTGGGACTCACGTATTGGGGCACGGGCAACCCCGGCCCGTGGATCGGAGATCAGCGTCCGGGTGACAATCTTTACACCAACTCGGTGATCGCCCTGGCTATCGACACCGGCGAGCTCGTTGCCCATCACCAGTACCATTGGAACGGGTCCTGGGATTGGGACGAGGTCTCGACGCCTCTTCTCATCGACGTGGAGCGAAACGGAAGGACGATTCCGGGGCTCGTCCATCCGGGCCGGAACGGCTACCTGTGGATTCTGGAGCGCGAGGCAGAAGCCATTCGCTTCGTGGACGCTCAGCCTTTCGTTCGCCAGAACGTATTCACCAGCCTCGACCCACAGACGGGTCGCCCGACCTACAATGAAGACCGGAAGCCCGGTACCGGGAAGCCGGCTGAGTTCTGCCCGTCGCTGTGGGGAGGCAAGGACTGGCCGCCCGCCGCCTACAACCCCAACACCGGGTTTCTCTACATCCCGGCCAACGAAAACCTCTGCGGGACCAGCGTGGGAGAGGAAATCGAATACCGAGCTGGCCGCTCATTCACCGGGGCCGAGACGACGATGACCGTGGCTCCCGGAGCCGACCATATCGGCGAGCTCCAAGCTTGGGACCTGAACGCGGGCGAACGCGTGTGGACCCAGGAGTTCGATTCCCAGAACTGGGGGCCCGTGCTCACGACGGGGGGTGGACTCGTTTTCGCGGGTGGCACGGACGATCGTTACTTCCGTGCGTTCGATGCCCGGACCGGTGAGATCCTGTGGCAGCAGCGCACCAATTCCGGGGTCATCGGCGTGCCGTCCACTTACATGGTGGATGGCGTGCAGTACATCGCGGTCCAGTCGGGCTGGGGCGTGGACGCCGCGTCCATGGGCCGGCGTATCGATGGAGTGCGGGGCACGAGCAGTTTCGTTCCGCAGGGCGGCGTGGTCTGGGTGTTCGCGCTCGATCCGTGAGTCGGTCTGTCTATGCCGTAGAGGCCCCGTTGCCAGCGTTCGGAGTCAGAGTGCCGGCGACAAACGCGTTGGTCGCTTGAAGTGTGGCCAGAACCGAACCCCTCTCGACTCCGGTCGCGGCTGAAGCGGCACCCGGCATCGGAATCCAACGGCCGCGGACTACTGCCTTCTCCACCACTACGACGACATCATGCTGCGGATGGCGGAGGCGCCTCGCAGCCAGGAATCTGAGCACGACGTTCGCCGCATCCTTGCGCCCCGCCCGAAGAAATTATTGGATCACGCCAAGAGTGGCGCTCGCCGGAACCTCTAACAGATCTTCCTCGGTTCCAGCCGCTTCCCTCTGGGCTCCAATCGAGCGGTTCTGGTCGGCCCAATGTACGGATGTGCCGAATCCGCCCTGGGGATTCTTCATCATTTGGAGGTCTTGGAGCTCGAGGCGCCGAAACTCGAAACCGGGTCCATCCAACGGCTCATCCCCTGATCCGCTGAGACTGAACTCCACCAGCCCGGTGTCCGGAACCGACGGATGAGGATCGGCCTCCTCCCCCTTGGGAAGCGGCGCCACCGGGATGGTGGCCGCGATCAGTTGAGGACGTACATGTTGCCCGCTGCGGTAGCCTGGGAATAGGTTGTTTCTTCCAGTGCCTTATGAGGCGCCCTTCTCCCGCCAGGAGTAAATGCAATGATTTCGCCCAGCATGGCCTTGCTAGGCCACGCCAACCCCCCCCAGGTCCGAACCGCGATGAGCGGGCGAGTCAGACGACTGGCCGCCGGTGCTCTCGTGCTTGCCCTCGCCGCGTGTGGCGATGCACCCGAGGAAGGGGGCGCACCCGCTGAGGCTGGCCCATCAGTTCGGATCTCCCAACCGGCTGCCGGAGCGAGGGTGGCGGGCGGTTCGGTGCTGGTGGTGCTGGAGGTCTCAGGGCTGACCATTGCGCCCGCGGGTACGATGGAACCTGGAACGGGCCACCATCACCTGGTCGTGGACGCCGATCTTCCCGCTGCCGGTTCGCCGATTCCTGCGACCCCGGGTGTCCACATCCATATGGGACAGGCACAGACCGAATATGAACTCACAGGCCTCGCGGCTGGCGAGCACACGGTGATTGCCGTGGTGGGCGATGGGGCGCACATCCCCCTGAGTCCCCTGGTAGTGGACACCCTGCGCTTCGTCGTCGAGTAACTAGGGAAGAACAACGCGGAGGGGGGCGTCGCCCCCCCCCTCCGCGATCACTGCTGCTGGTGTACCAATAGCGCTTAGTGTCGCGCAAGCACCTGGCGTGTCAGCGTGATTACCAACGTGGCGGCCTCTTCGGTGCCTTCCACAAAGTCGAACACGTCGGCTATCGCCAGCGTCATGGTGTCGCCGCTCCTCGTGACCTGATACACATCCCCTGTCAGCTCAATCGAATCGCTGAGCGTCAAGCTGTTGCCCTCAACCTCGTAAGTTCCCGTGTCGACCTCATCTTCCGCCTGGGCGGAATGTGAACGTCAGCGTGAACCCGCCCTCTGCGTCCAAGACGAGTGTCGGGGTGGCTCCCTCGTCCACGAGATCGGCGGTCAGTTCGGGATTTTCAACACTGGTAAATTCGAGCGACATCGCCGCCCATGTGCCCGCCAGGTCGACTGGCTCAACGCCCGTCGACTCCGTGCAGGCGCTCATCAAGATCAGGGCCATAGCGGAAATAGTCAGATGTCTCTTGTTAATGGTCGTTTCCTCTCACTTCAATGGGATTTTTTAGGCCGAATAGCACGGGGTATCCAAGTGCTATCAGGTACCGATCTATTGCGGAGGCACGCGCCCGCAGTGAAAACTCTTTCCGTCGTCGGACACCTAATGGGGATGATGCAGGGTCGATGCCACGACGTGCGCTGCTTTCGAGTGCAGGGGTGGTTTAGCCGTCTGCCAAAAGGCTTTTTGGGGATCACGTGAAACTCAGGATGAACCACGATGGCTGAGCGTCGAGTCATAGTCGTAGGTGGCGGAGTGATCGGCGTGTGTTGCGTCTACTTCCTGGCCAAGATGGGTGTCGACGTGACCCTGGTGGAGCGGGACGAGATCGGGGGTGCCGCTTCGTTCGGTAACGCCGGAACGATTGCGGCCGGGCATCCACCACTCAACAAGCCGGGCAGAATCCGGCGCTCCGTCCTAGAGCTTCTCAACCCAAAGAGCCCGCTTTACATCCCGGTGCGATGGGATCCCGGGCTGTTCCGGTGGCTGTGGGCGTTCCGGCGGTTCTGCACGGACCAGCACCTTTCGGTCAGTATGGGTGCGTTGGCCCCGCTCGGGCGGGCTTCTCTGGATCTGTTCGACGTCCTCGTCGAATCAGAGGACCTGGATTGTGACTACGAGCGAAGTGGCTACTACGAGATTTGCCGCACGATGAAGGGTCTCGCCGACGTCACGCATGACGCAGCTATGATGCGCCAGTACGGATATCATCCCCGCGAACTGGCTCCAGACGAGTTGAGGGAGATCGAGCCCGCCGTCCGCGACGGCGCGGTGGGCGGCGTCCATTTCCCCGAGGCGGCGACGTGCGACCCCCATCGCTTCGTTGTGGAACTGGCGGATCGATCGGTTCGCCATGGCGCACGGATGGAGACAGGGCGCGGCGTCTCAGAAATCCTGAGTACCGGAAGTGATGTGAGGGGCGTGCGCCTCCAGGACGGCGACATCCTGGACGCGAGCGCGGTGGTCCTGGCAACGGGATCCTACAGCGGGGGCCTGACCGAAAAGTTCGGGCTCCGCCTTCCGGTACAAGCCGGGAAGGGCTATCACCGGGATCTCGAGCACGGGGATTCTGGTGAACGCCCGCTGGGCGTTGCGTGTGTTCTTACCGAGACGTCGGTGTTTTGCACGCCGATGGCTGGGTTCACACGTTTGGCCGGCACCCTCGAATTTTCTGGGGTCAGCCACCAGATGCGACGCCGGCGCTTGGAGCAATTGAGCTCCGCGGCCGATGCGTACTTGGGGGGTATGCAGGGTGGGGTGATCCGCTCGGAGTGGTGCGGGCTCAGGCCATGCACGCCCGATGGTATTCCGTACGTGGGTCCGGTCCCGGGGCAATCCGGGCTCTTTGTGGCCACAGGACACGCGATGCTGGGGCTTACACTCGGTCCCGTGACCGGAAAATTGATCGAGGGGTATGTCCTGGATCAACGTACGTCGCTTCCGGCAGGTGCCCTCAGACTCGAACGGGGATGATCCGCTTGGGATCTAGCCAAAGCTGTTTTATCGTTTTCAACGGAATTCCCCCCTACGCAGGAGAAGTGTTCCCCACATGACCCCTTGGGTGACGCGACTACTGGTGACGAACGTCATCGTGGCCCTGGTGCTGCAGCCGGGATCGCTCCCCTACGCCCTCCTGACTCTGTTCCCCCCCGCCGTCGTGGGGCTAGACCAGGTTTACATCCCAGGAATGCCTTTCCGGCCGTGGACCCTCTTCACTTACATGTTCTTACACGCGGGGCTGATGCACCTGCTCTTCAACATGATCGGACTGTTTTTCTTCGGGCCGCGCCTCGAAGCCCGCCTGGGGGCGAGAGGCTTCTTGGGGCTCTACTTCCTGAGTGGCCTCGGCGGCGCGGCCTTTTCGTTCGTGTTCTCGTACGGCGCTCCTGTCGTGGGGGCGTCGGCGGCCGTCTACGGCATCATCGCTGGTTTTGCCATGTATTGGCCACGGGAGCCGATCTACCTCTACGGGGTGCTTCCCGTCCAGGCTCGCTGGCTGGCGATCGCCGTCGTGGTGATCAGCTTGTACAGTGGGATCACGGGATCCGATGGAGGCACGGCACACTTCGCCCACCTTGGCGGACTCGCCGTGGGCGCAGGCTTTCTTCGCTTGCGAGACCGGCGTTTGGGTAAGGATCGACGGGACTTCCAGCGCAAAGTCCACCATACCGTCTCGATGGAGGGCTCGGAGCTTGATTCCAGGAGGCGCTGGGCGTCCATCGACTTGGGGTCGATGCACGATCTCAACAGGAACGAGGTCGAGGAGCTGTTGGCGCGAGTCGATCGGCATGGGGTGGGCGCCCTCTCGCTGGAAGAACGCCGCTTTCTGGACCGGATGTCGACAGGCTTCTAGACCCGCTTCTAGACCCGCTTCTGGACCACTCTTGGAACCAGTCTTTAGACCAAGCGCTTGTAATCGGCGAGATGCCGAAGCGCCTCCTTGGTCTGGCCCCTTTTCTCGTAGAGGCGAGAAAGGTTGTAGTGGGCAGAAGCCGTGTCCGGCTCGAAGCGAAGGGCCCTCTCGTAGGGGTCAATCGCTTCCCCCCACTCTATCGAGATCCTCCAGCGCCACGCCGAGATTGAACGCCGCCAGGGCCGACTCGGGATTTGCGGAAAGAGCCTGACGGTAATGGACCTCAGCCGATTCGATTTGGCCCGCCTCGTGGAGCAGCCGCCCCAAGTTGAGATGGGCATGTACGTGGCCAGGGTGGAGTGCGATCGTACGGCCGTAGGCCTCAGTGGCGTGGTCGATTCCGACACCCTCCAGATCCGGGGCCAGGTTGTACCAATCGTCGGCCGTCATTTCCGAGAGGGGTGTGCGCTCCACCATCGTCCCCGCGATGGGCGCGATCTTCTCCGCCAGTTCCTGAACGGAGAAATCCAGATGTACCTGCTCGGTTTGGGGGTCCCATAGGGTCTTCTCTTCCTTGACCACGACGGAATCGCCGACGGAGGTGATGTGGAGGGCGCTGAGTGGCTGATCTTCGGGAAGCTGGGCGCGGAGCGAGTTGAGTACGCGTTTCACCCGGCGTAGGGGGACGCCAGACTGCATCAAGTCGCGAGTGGTCCTGAGGAGGATGACGTCGGCGAAGGAGAATCGATACTCGTTTCGGCTGCCGCGCTCCGGATCGACCAGGCCTGAACGCGCGAGCGAACGAAGGCGGGGCGCCGAGATACTGAGAATCTCGGTCACTTGCCGGGTAGTGTACCCTCTCAGTTCGTGGCCCTCTTTCGGGCGGGCCCCTTCTTCTTCTCCCCCTCGGCGGCTTTCGCTGGTTTCCGTTCGGAACCCTCTTCAGCGAGACTCGCCTTGAGGGCGGCCATCGGGTCGATGATCTGAGTCTGAGGCTCCTCTTGGGCAACCATGGCGATGTCTTCGCCGTCGACCTTTTGCTCGATGAGATCGAGCATGCGCTCGTGCACGTCGTCCTTGTAGTCGGTGGCCTGGAACGCGTCGGACGACGCTTGATCCACGAGCTTGACGGCGAGGTCGAGCTCCGAAGCGTCCACGTCACCCTCTTCGAGCGGAACGTCCTCGAAGGAGCGGACCTCGTTAGCGTAACGGAGTTGCTCCAAGAGCAAGCCTCCCTCGAAAGGGCGGACCATGACGAGATGTTGCTTGCCGCGCATGGCGTGCTTCGCGATGGCGACTCGATCGGCGTGCTCGAGCGGTTGGCTCGGCCTGCAGGCTGAAACCGGGGGGTGGGGGGTGGGGAGTACCCGCTGGGCAGCGAAACCCGGCACGCCGGGGTTACGTCGGGGAGTTTGGGTCCGCACCCATACGAAAGTCTAAAAGATGATCCAATTCGCCCTTCATCTCATCGTCACGGCGGCCCTACTCTCTGTCGTCGGGTCGCTGGTGTCCGGCATCGAGGTCGAAGACGGCACCGCGGCCGTGGTCGGCGCACTCGTCCTCGGATTCGCCAACGCATTCATCCGACCCATTCTGGTCGTGCTGACTCCCCCGATCACGTTTTTGACGCTCGGGCTATTTGTCTGGGTCGTGAACGCCTTCATGCTCAAGCTCACCGCTGTGTTCGTCCCAGGCTTCAAGGTCGAGGGCTTCGGGGCAGCGATGGTGGGCAGCCTGCTCCTCAGGGTTCTCAACGTCGCGATTTCGTTGTTCTTCGGGATCTAGAAACGCAGGTGGTCCCCGCTTACGCGGCTAGCTGATCGTCCCCGAAAGCGTCCTCACCAGCCGGTACAGGAACTCCTGGCCCTGGTAAAACGACTCGATGAGAATGCGCTCGTCTTGACCGTGGGCGCGGTTGTCGTCCACATCAACGAAAAGTCCGGAGACGCCGTACGTCGGGATTCCGGCCCTCCTCAAGTAGAGCCCGTCTGTGGCTCCCGTGCTCATGACCGGGACGACAGGTACGCCCGGCCACATCTCCTCAGTGATGTGCTCGATAAGCCCCAGTAGGCTGGGGGTGAGGGGCGATGGCGGGCTGGGGTTGGGCTCCGCGGCGGGTGTAACCTCCACGCTGGGCCCCGCGAGCTCCCGGAGAGTGAGTAGAACCTGGGCGGGGTTGTGGTTCGGGAGAATGCGGCAGTTGACCAGGGCACCGGCGGTTTGCGGCAACGCGTTGTCGGCGTGCCCGCCACTCAGGCGCGTGGCAACACAGGTGGTTCTGAGACGAGCGTTCAGGTGTGGAAACGCTTGAAGGCGAGCCACGGCCGACTGATTCGCCGGGTCTTCGAGCACGCTGAGGATGTCTTCCGCGATGGCCCCACCCTCGACCGCGGCGGTTCCTCGAAAATACGCCTCGGTGACCTCGTTCAACATGACCGGGAAATGGTATCTACTGATGCGCATGAGCGCGCTCGTCAAGTCGTAGATGGCGTTGTCGTCCCGCGGGAGCGAGCTGTGGCCTCCAGAGTTCGTGGCCTGCAATTGGAAGTTCTGGTACACCTTTTCACTGGCCTGGACGGAGTTCAGTTGGCGCATGCCGTCCTTCAGGGCGCCGCCGCCTCCCTCGTTGAACGCATACTCTGCGTCGATCAGATCCCGGCGGTTTTCCAGCAGCCATTGGACGCCATTGGACGGGCCGCCCTCCTCGTCGGCGGTGAGCGCTACGATGATGTCACGATCCGGCACGAACCCCTCCTGCTTGTACCGGATGAGGTTGGCCGTGTAGATGGCGGCCTCGTCCTTGTCGTCCGTGACGCCTCGGCCGTAGTAGTAGCCGTCGGTCTCGGTGAACGTCCAAGGGTCGATGGTCCAGTCGGAGCGGAGCGCCTCCACCACGTCGAGGTGGGCCAAGAGCAGGATGGGCGCACGGCCCGTGTTCCGACCGCGGAGCCTGGCCACCAAGTTCACCTTGCGATCGTCCGGGCCGACGATGTTGACGTCCTCCGGTGCGAACCCGGCGTCGAGGAGGTGACGCGCCATCGCCTCCGCCGCAGGGGCCGTTCCCTCAGATTCGACGGTATTGATCTCGATGAGTTCTTGAAACAGATCGCGCGCCAATTGTTGATGGGCATTGAGCTGGAGCTCCTGGCCCGCTGCGCTCGCGGCGGTCAGGATGAATGCGGAGGCTAGACCAGGGACAGCGCGCCGCGCCATGAGAATGAATGCGGACATCGAGACCTCTCCGTTGCTGGAGCCGTTATCTGGGACTGGAACCGTTATCCGATACCGTCGATCCACGATCGGGTCGCATCCGCGAGTTCATCCTGAACCTCGTCGTCCGTGCGACCGGACCTCTTCAATACGTGAAAACTGTGATCCGCTCCTTCGACCACATGGAGCGTAGCGGTCTGTGCGAGATCTTGGCAAACGGGCTGGAGTAGATCGAGTGGGGCCATCTTGTCCCGGGTGCCCGTCAGGAAGAGCAGCGGAAGGCAGACCTCCCTCAAGTGCTCGGCCCGTTCGACACCGGGTTTGTGGCGCGGGCGAAGGGGAAAGGCGAATAAAATGATGCCCCGCAGGTCCGTAAGCGGTTGGTTCGCCGCCGCCAGGGACGTCATCCGGCCACCCATCGATCGTCCCCCCGCGAAAAGGGGAAGCCCGTCGGAGAGCACTGAGGCGGCCGATACCGCCGACCGCACGGTCTGCAGGAGAACGGGCTGATAGTCGGGGCGCCCACGTCCCTGCTCCATGTAGGGGAACTGGTACCGAAACGTGGCGATCCGCCGATCGGCCAGATGAACGGCCAGGGCCTCCATGGACGCATGCTGCATCCCGGCGCCAGCGCCGTGGCCCAGCACGAGCAGGCAATCGGCGTCGGCCGGGCGGGTGAGGAGCGCAGAGACGTCGCCCGAGCTCTCTGTCGCCTCGAACTTGGACCGGGTCACGTGCATCAATCCACCCCCGTTCGTCGTGGCGAGCGAGATCCGAACAAGCGACCAATTGGGTGGGTCGGCGCCTCTGCCGCAAGGCGGGGAGAGCAACCCCGCTGTAGTGGCGGCCTCG
>CAUZVZ010000085.1:0-12380 GCA_963583605.1 Gemmatimonadales bacterium UBA6960 | reverse complement strand
TTTCTTTCCGGGCTCGCCGCGTGGTCTCGTACCTGAATCCTTCGGCTGATCCGGCGGGGGCCGGCTTCCAGGTGCACCAGTCGCTTCTCGCGTTCGGCTCAGGTGGGGTCGCCGGCGTGGGGTTCGGACAGGGCCGGCAGAAGCTCGGATTTCTTCCGGAGGCTCACAACGACTTCATCTTCTCCATGATCGGAGAGGAGTGGGGGCTGGTTGGTGTCACGGCGGCGGTACTTCTCTACCTACTCTTGATCCTGATCGGCTTTCGGATTGCATCGCGTGCTCCCGACCTTTTTGGACAGTTGGTGGCCGTCGGGTTGACCAGCATGATCGCGATGCACGCGATCCTTCACATGGCCGTGGGATTGGGATTGGTGCCGGCCACGGGCTTGGCGCTGCCCCTGATCTCCTACGGGCGCTCGAACCTGTTGGTCACACTGGCGTCCCTGGGGATTCTCATGAGCATCGCTCGGGCGAGCAGCGAGAGGCCCCTTCCCGTGGGAAGGAGGGCCCGTGCATGAGGGTCCAGTCGTGATCTTTGCCGGAGGCGGCACGGGAGGACATCTATACCCGGCACTGGCGCTGGCTGAGGAACTCGTACGGCAACGTCCCGACGTGCGGCCGTTCTTCATCGGTGCGCGCAGAGGGATCGAGGCTCGGGTGCTTCCCGAGCGGAGTATCGAGCACCGGCTCCTTCCGGTGCGAGGGGTCGAGCGTGGGGAGTGGTGGTCGAATCTCGCAGTCCCATTCGCTCTCGCCTCTTCGCTTACGACCACGATCGGGGTCCATCGCCGTATCCGGCCGGAGTTGGTCGTGGTGACGGGCGGGTATGCCGGAGCTCCGGCGGGGTTGGTGGCAGCGGGACTGGGCACGCCTCTGGTGCTCCAGGAACAAAACGCATGGCCGGGAGTCACGACCCGCTTCCTGTCGCGTTGGGCAGCGCAGATACACCTCGCGTTTCCCGAGACCTTGGCGGAATTGCCCCCGCGTGCCCGGAGGGTGGCGCAGGTTTCGGGATGTCCGATCCGGGCGCTTCCGGACGTCACACCCAACCGCCACGATGCGCTTGTCGGTCTGGGTCTCGATCCACAGCAGAGGCTCCTGCTGTTGATCGGCGGAAGCCAAGGATCCCTCGCCCTGAATGATTTGATGCTTGAGGCTGTCCGGTCCGCAGCCGCAGGAAACCGAGCGCCTCTGGATGGGTGGCAGCTCCTCTGGATGACGGGTCCCGCCCATCACGCGTCGATCGTCGTGGAGCTCGCTGCTCTCGGCGATCCGGCATGGGTGCGAGCGGTTCCTTACATAGAGGACGTACCGCTGGTTCTGGGGGTTACGGATCTGGCGCTGTCGCGGGCCGGCGCAATGACGACGGCCGAAATCTCAGCATGGGGAGTGCCGGCCATCCTGGTACCGCTCCCCACCGCGGCAGCGAACCACCAGGAACTGAATGCCCGCGCCCTGCAACGGGCGGGTGCTGCCATACATCTGGAGCAGGAGGGGCTGACGGCAGGGACACTCTGGAGCACGATCGCCGGCTTGGCGGGGGACGGCCAGGTGCTCGCCACCATGAGTGAGCGCGCTCAGGAGCGCAGCCATCCGGACGCCACGTCCCTCATCGTTCGCGAGATGATGGGCCTTCTTCCGGATCAGCCCTCAGAGGGTGTCCGAACCATTGATCCCGGCTCAGTCTCCACGCGCGAACAGGATCTGCGGCTCTCGAACGAGCGGGATCTCCGCCGGCTCTCGAACGAGGGGCGGATTCACTTCATGGGGGTGGGGGGCGCCGGCATGTGTGCGCTGGCCGAGCTCTTTGTGAAGCATGGAGGAAGCGTATCGGGCTGTGACCTACGGCCGGGGTCGACCACGGATAGGCTTCGGGCCATGGACGTTGAGATACACGAGGGGCATGAGGCGAGCCACGTCGAGGGGGCGGTGGCTCTCGTAGTGAGCACGGCGGTCCCCAGGGACCACCCGGAAGTCCAAGCGGCGCTTGAACAGGGGATTCCGGTCTTCAAACGAGCGGAGGCCCTCGGCCAGTGGGTGAATCGGGGACGGGTGCTCGCGGTCGCGGGCACGCACGGCAAGACGTCCACCACGGCGATGACGACGGAAATTCTCGTGGCGGCAGGGATGGATCCGACCGGCTTCGTGGGCGGTCGTGTGCCCGGATGGGGCGGAAATTTTCGTAGCGGAAGCGATCTCTATGTCGTCGAGGCGGACGAATACGACCGATCGTTCCTGGAGCTGAGGCCTACGGTGGCCGTGGTCACCAATGTCGAGGCGGACCACCTCGATACCTACGGTGCTTTCGAAGGTGTCATGGACGCTTTCAAGGAGTTCCTCCATGGGCTCTCGCGGGCCGGATACGCCGTGATCTGCACGGACGATCCCGGTGCGAGCAGGCTCGTCACCGACCTCGCACCGGACCTCGCGGTGCGCACGTATGGCTTGGAATCGGGCGCCCAAGTCCGTGCGGTGGACGTCGAGGCGAGCCCGGTTGGCATGGGCTTCCGGGTGATCGAAGATGGCGTCGACCGCGGGACGTTCCGACTTCCTGTGCCCGGCGTTCACAACTTGCGAAATGCGTTGGGCGCTGCGACTGCCGCTCGCTGTCTCAGTGTGGATTGGGACGCCGTCCGAAAGGGGCTCACGGCGTATCGGGGTGTCGAGAGGAGATTCGACACCGTCGGGTTGGAAAGGGGCATCCTGATCGTGGACGACTACGCGCATCACCCCTCAGAGATCCAAGTTACGCTCGCGGCCGCACGGGGCGCCCATCCGGACCGCCGGATCGTGGCCGTGTTTCAACCGCACTTGTTCACGCGCACACGGGATTTTGCCGAGGAGTTCGGGCAGGCCCTTGCTGAAGCCGACTCGATCTGGGTCACCGACGTGTTCCCGGCTCGGGAAGCTCCAATCGAGGGTGTAACGGGTGAAATGGTTGCGCTCGCAGCCGGGCGGGCGGGCGGGAACGTCCACTATCACGCCGACGTGGATACCCTGGCGGACACGGTCCTAACGGAACTCGCCTCGGGTGACCTCCTTCTGACGATGGGAGCGGGGTCCGTAGACAATGTGGCGCGTGAGGTCATGGCACGCCTCGAGGAGACCTCTCTTGCGTAAGCTGTTGCGTATCCCCTTGTGGGGAATGTTTGCAGGAGGCCTGGTGCTGGCGGCCGATTGGCTTCCGGACGCTCTCGCTGAGCTCGAGTTCTTCCGAGCTCGCGACTACAGGGTGGACGGAGTTCGTCTTCTCGATGAAAAGCAGGTCCTGGCCGCCGCGGCCATTTCACCGTTCGTCAGCGTATTCGACGACTTGACGTCGATCGAGTTACGTCTCGAGCAGCATCCGTTGATTCGGCGTGCCCAAGTGACCGCCGAGCTCCCCGGGACCCTGGTGGTCACGATCGAAGAGCGGACTCCGGTGGGATTCGTGGCGGGTCCGGTGCTCGAGCCCGTGGATCGAGATGGCCAAGTTCTCCCGCTGGACCCGGTCCGGCACCGGCTGGATCTCCCCGTCCTGACTGGTGCTGGAGGGGAAGCCGACCTCTCGTCTTCCCAGTTGCGAATATTGGCGACGGAGGTGGACCGTCTGGCGGCGGATGATCCCACCTTCCTGGCGGCGGTCTCGGAGATGTCGATCGACGACTCGGGAGATGCGACTGCTGTGGTGAGTGGAGGCCTTCTCCTTCGATTTCGTCCGCCCCTCTCGCATCTGCGGCTGCGAGAGGGTCTCGCAGCACTTGAGGATGCGGTTTCACGCCAACCCAATCGGACAGCAGCCGTCCTCGATCTTCGGTTCGAGGATCAGGTGGTCATCGGGTATGCCGAGGAGCTCGCCAAGGCGGTGGGGCAACGGGGGAATTCGTAGATGCACTCGATTCTGGTCGCCGGTGTCGATGTGGGCACGACCAAGACCTGCGCTGTCATCGCGGAGATCCACGAAGATCCGTTCCTCCGAAGGAATCTCAAGATCCTCGGGGTGGGGCAGGCCCGGAGCATGGGCATGCGACACGTCGTCACGCATATCGAAGAAGCGACCGAATCCGTGAAGACGGCGATGAAAGAGGCCGAACTCATGGCAGGCGCGAAGGTGGATCGCGTGTATGTGGGAATCAGCGGCGAGCATGTCCAGGCGGCCACGTCTCTGGGGGTCGTTGCGGTAGTTGACGACGATATTTCCTCACTCGACCTCCGACGCGTTCATGAGGTGGCCCGTGCAGTCGCCCATCCGCCCGATCGCGAGCTCGTCCATGCGATCCCTCAGGACTACGTCGTGGATCACTATGCCGGGATCAAGGATCCGCTGGGGATGGTCGGTACGAGGCTCGAGGCTGAGCTCTATCTGGTGACCTGCTCGGCTGCCGCCGCCGAGAACATCAGAAAGGCGGTCCAGCGGGCGGGCTACAGAGTTCAGGAGTTGGTCCTCGAATCCCTTGCAGCCGCCCGGGCGGTCCTCACGGAGGACGAGAAGGAAGTGGGCGTTGCGATGGTCGAAGTCGGCGCCTGCACGACCAACGTCGCCGCCTATTGCGATGGCGAGCTCCGACATATCGCGGTCCTCCCCTTTGGGGGGGCCAGTGTTACGAACGATCTCGTGAAGGGGCTCTCGGTCCCTTTTGCAGAGGCAAAGCGGGCGAAAGAGCACTACGGCGTGGCGTTCGCCCAACTGGTGGATCCTCAGGAGACGGTCGAGCTGCCCGGACCAAGTCCGGGCCAGACGCGACACGTGGCTCGGGAGCTGATCGCACATGTCGTCGAACAGCGTCTCGACGAGATGTTCGGCCTCGTCCACGCCGAGCTCGAACGCCAGGGCCTGTTGAGCAAGCTCAGTGCGGGCATCGTCCTTACCGGAGGAGCGTCAACGCTGTTCGGGACCGTGGAGTTGGCCCAGCACGTGTTCGGCGCCCCGGTACGCAGTGGCTTTCCCGGCGAAGGCCTGTCGGGACTGTCCGACTCCGTGGGAAGGCCCAAGTTCGCGACGGCTGCGGGACTCGCGCTGTATGGCGCCGATCGGTACGAGGAAACTGGGGATGGCGCCTCGACGCTCACGTCCGGCCTGGTGTCCAGGATCGGATCGTGGTTGAAGGAATTTTTCTAGTGCTCCGACGAACAACCGACTCGGGACATCGACCGTGAATCAAAACGAACCACACATCCATGGGAGCCAAATAATGATGATTTTCGAATTCGAGGACACCCCGATCCAGACCGCACGGATGAAGGTGGTCGGGGTTGGAGGAGCTGGCGGAAACGCCGTCAACCGAATGGTCGATGAGGATCTGGAGGGCGTCGAGTTTATCACGGCGAATACGGATGCCCAGGCGCTGAAGGGCTCGCGCGCGCAGGTCACGCTCCAAGTCGGCAAGAAACTGACACGCGGGCTTGGCGCGGGCGCCCGGCCGGAAGTCGGCCGCCAAGCCGTCGCCGAGAGTCAGGACGAGATCCGCAGGGTGCTGGAGGGGGCAGACTTGGTCTTCATCACGGCAGGGATGGGTGGCGGAACCGGTACCGGAGCCGCCCCGATCATCGGCGAGATCGCCCGAGAGATGGGTGCCCTGACCATCGCCATCGTCACGAAGCCTTTCTCCTTCGAGGGGAACAAACGGGAGCGCCAGGCCGAGCAAGGCCTAGCCGAGCTTCGCAGGACGGTCGACACGATGATCGTCGTGCCCAACGACCGTCTCCTGTCCGTGGTGCCACGGGGTACTTCCTTCCGGAACGCCTTGAAAAAGGCCGACGAGGTGCTTTTGCATGCGACGCGAGGAATCAGCGATCTGATCCGGGTGTCAGGCGAGGTGAACGTGGACTTCGCAGACGTTCGAACCATCATGGCCTGCCGCGGACCGGCCCTCATGGGTTCCGGCTTCGGAGAGGGCGACAACCGGGCACAAGAGGCCGCACAAGAGGCTGTTTCTTCGCCGTTGTTGGACGACGTATCGATCCATGGTGCACAGGGCGTGCTGATCAACATCACAGGGGGGATGGATCTCGCTATTGACGAAGTGCACCAGATATCAACTATTATTCAAGAAGAGGCCGGAGATGAGGCGGAGATCATTTTTGGCGCGGTCCATGATCCGGAGTTGGAAGGACAGATTCGGGTTACGGTGATCGCCACCGGCTTCGACGACGTGATTCGTCCGGACTTCGGAAGGCAAACACCGGCCCTATCGCCACAGCGCCAAGTGCAGCCGCTTCCTCAGGCGGCGGCCTTCGGTGGAGGACCCGCGAGTGTGGTTCCCCTTCCGCGACCGCCGGAGCGGATCGTGACGCGGCCGCAGATTGGTGAGTTGGACGTTCCGACGTTCATCCGGCGGCAGATGGACTGATTCGCCGCAGTGTGACGGCGAAAGCAGTATGAGAGCGGCAACGACGTGGGTCCGCACGGACGCGGGCTCCCGGCGGTAACGATTGTTGAAGGAGGCTGGGTGAACGCGGGCCCCAAGATATTGGGACTCATCGGTGTGCTCGGAGTTATGGGCTCAAGCTTGGCGTTCGTCCTGTTCACAGGGAAAGAGGTGCCCACGGTGGGCCTCGTGGCGCCGGTATTTGCGGCGGCGCCTGAGCGGGTCGAGTTCCGATCGCTGAACCGGGACGAGACGCTTGGCGATCTCCTAGCCGGCGTGTTGGACGCCAACGACCAATACAGCTTCGTCGGCGCCCTTCCTCAGGGTGCCAATCCGCGCCGTCTTCGGCCTGGTACCGAGGTGGCCTTCCGTTGGCTCACCGAGGCACCCTCTGAGTTGCGGGCGGTGGATATCACCCTCGACGCCGACTTGACCGTCCGGATGACGCCATCCACTGGAGGCTGGAACTCGCTCGTGATGGCCACGCCAGTGGTTACCGATACGGTGTGGGCGTCCGGCGAGATCGAGTCCGGGTTGTCTCTTTGGGATGCCGTGATCGGGAGCGAGGGCCTGGAAGGGGTGGATCCCCGAGACAAGGCGAAGCTCTTCCTGGATCTCAGCGATATCTTCCAGTGGCAAGTGGACTTTGTCCGGCAGATCCGGCCGGAGGACTTCTACCGGTTCTCCTACGAACGGGCGGTTCGCCCCGACGGGACCATGCGCGTCGGGCACGTTTTGTCTGCGGAGTTGGTGAACCAAGGGCGTGCCTACTCAGCGGTCTGGTTCGACCCCAACGGAGACGGAGCTGGTACCTACTACGACGAGGATGGGAACTCCGTGCGGCTCGCGTTCCTTCTCAGCCCGGTTGCGCTTCGTTACCGGATCTCCAGCCGCTTCACGAACAACCGGTTCCATCCCGTGTTGCGGATATGGCGGGCGCATCGCGGTGTGGACTTCGCAGCGGCCACCGGAACCCCCGTGCAGGCGACCGGAAACGGTGTCGTGATCGAGCGGGAGAAGCAGAACACCTACGGCAACACGATTGTAGTTCGGCATTCCAACGGATGGACTACCCGGTATGCCCACATGAATAACTTCGCCAGTGGGATAAGGGTGGGCAGCCAAGTGGACCAGGGGGACGTCATTGGGTACGTGGGGATGACCGGCCTCGCGACCGGTCCCCACCTCCACTATGAGATGCGCATTCGTGGGACGCCCGCGGATCCGCTCGCCACCGATCTGCCGGCCGGTGATCCCGTTCCCAAAGAGCAGTGGGACCTGTGGGAGGCTCAGAGCGGCGTGCGGCTGGCCCTTCTCGATCGGCTTCCCCTCCCTTGACGTCGAACTTACCATGAACGTTGTCGGCGAGGGTGACGCGCTTGACGCAGGAGTGCGGTGACCCTTTCTTGGCTGGTCTTTGGAATTCTGGTGGTCGGTGCGGGGGGATTCGCCGCGTGGATCTACGTTCGCCGCGAACTCCCGATCCCCGGCCAGAGGCTCCTCGCCACACTCCGTGCGTTGGTTCTCGTACTGGTACTTCTCCTGCTTTGGGACCCCCGGCTGCCCGGCGGCCCGCGGGGCGGTACGGCCGACGGCAGATGGGTCCTGCTGGACGCATCTGCCAGCATGTCGGCCGCTACGTCGGAAAGCGACGCTGACTGGGCGTCGACGTTGGAGCGGGTCGGCGAACTCACGGGGTTGGGCGCCCAGGTCCTGCTCTTCGGTGAAACTCCACGGGTCGTCCCTCCCGACTCTCTGGATGCCCTGCTTCCCACAGCGTCTTCCTCGCGGCTGGCGCCTGCGCTTGCCCGGGCGGCGGAGGCCGGAGCCACGGACGTCACGGTTCTCTCAGATCTCAGACTCGACGATCCGGTGGAAGCGGAGCTCAGTAGTGGTCGATTCCCCTTCGGCGTCGAGATCGAGAGAAGGGGGGGGGCTGTCCGTAACGCGGGAATAGCCCGCTTCGAACTTCCCTCCCGCGCCGAATCTGGGGAGCCCTTCTCCGTCGGGATCGCTCTGTTCTCTGAGGAGACCAATCCGGGAGATACGATCGGCGTCGAGGTTTGGGAGGAGGATCGTCTCGTTGCCTCAGCAGGGGTCCTGCCAGCCGAGCCCGGCTTTCTGGCCACGGCTACGATCCGCTTGCCGGCTCCTCGCGACATAGGCTGGCTTCGTTATCGCTTGCTGGCAAGCTTGCCCGGCGACCTCTTCGAAGCCGACGACGCTAAGTCCGCCTACACGGAGGTCGACCCGGAGGAGGGCGGTCTGGTACTTCTTTCTCTTCAGCCCGATTGGGAGCCTCGCTTTCTGCTTCCGGTGCTCTCTCAGGTGACGGGACTCGATGCCAGCGGATTTCTCAGCATCAGCGGAGGCCGATTTCTTCGCTTGGGCTCGGGCGCCCAGGTGGGATCCCCGGTGGATGAGACTGAGGTGCGAGCGGCCCTTTCCGGGGCGGACTTCGTTGTGCTTCACGGCCTCGGTGCGGGAGCGCCGGATTGGGTGAGCACGACTCTTGCGGAAGCCCCGAGAGCGATAGTCTTTCCATCCGACCCGGCCGGAGCCCTCGCTTCGGGCGTTGAGGCCCGCCCACACTTGGACGGGGAGTGGTATGCGACGCCTGATTTGCCTCCCTCTGCGCTCGCGGCCAGCCTTTCTGGAGCAGATCTGACCGGGCTCCCGCCACTCACCGATATCCTTCCCCTGAGTCCAGGGGTTCCGTCGACCCCGATCCCGCTACAGCGGCAGGGGATTGGACCCGCCCAGGCTGCGCTCGCGTTGAACGAGAACCGAGGGCGCCGTCGAGTGGTGGTCTTGGCATCGGGTTTTTGGCGATGGGCGTTCCGTGACGGTCCTGATCGGGAGGCGTACCGTCGGTTGTGGGCTGGCGTAGCGGGGTGGCTGCTCGCCACTGCGCCGCAGGACGGGACCACGGGTGTACGGCCGTCGAAGCGCGTATGGAGTTCTCATGAGCCCATGGAATGGCGAGCCCCCGGTTCGATTGGAGAAGCTGTTGGACTCACGCTCACCCGGGGCGACTCCGTCGTGCTCGATACAACGGTGGTAGTGGACGGCGCGGGGCTGGCGCGGACCAGGCCGCTTCCCGTCGCCGAATATTCGTATCGCACCACTCGCGCGGGAGATGAAGGCGCACTCGGGAGTGGCCGGATAGAAAGCGAGGGCTACAGCCTCGAGCTTCTCCGCCGTCCCGCGGACATCTCAACAGCGGCACCGGAGGAGGACGAAGGGCGCCAGACGAGAGGAGGGCTCAGCCCGCCGCTACGGACCCACCCGGGCCCGTATCTTCTCATCCTCGTGCTGCTTTCTGCCGAGTGGATCGGCCGCCGGCGGGGCGGGCTGAGGTAGGGGGGAGGAACCGGGACCGCCGATGGCTCGATTGTTCAAGCGGGGGAGCGAGAAGAAGAAGGGTCTGTGGAGGAGGGCGGTCGATCTTGCTCTGACCGATGTTCGGGTCGCAGTCTGGGGTGTCGACCACGAGTCCTTGGCGTCACTGGAGGAGCGCCTTCTGGCGGCTGATTTCGGCGTGAACGCAACGATGCGGCTCGTCGATCATGTCGATGCGCTCGCCCGCAGAGGTAAGATTTATGGCGGCCCGGAGTTGAGGAGCGCACTCAAGGATGAGATCGGCCGGATCCTCGAGCCGGCCCGATCTTCCCATCTTCAGCTGGCGGACACCGGCACGACCGTCTACTTGATCGTCGGCATCAACGGGGTGGGCAAGACCACCTCCGTGGCCAAGCTGGCCCACCGTATCCGGAGTGAGGGTCGCAGCGTCATTATCGCTGCGGCGGACACTTTCCGGGCTGGGGCTGTAGAGCAGCTTCGAGTGTGGTCGGAGCGGGTCGGAGCGGACTTCGTGGCGGGACAACAGGGGGGCGATCCGGCTGCCGTGGCGTTCGACGCCATCGCTGCTGCCAAGGCCCGGGGGGTGGACGTCGTTCTGGTGGACACCGCCGGGCGTCTTCACACCCAGCGCAACCTCATGGAGGAGCTCCAGAAGGTCGATCGAGTGATCCGCCGACGCTGCGAGGGAGCGCCACACGAATGCCTGATCGTATTGGATGCGACCGTGGGCCAAAACGCCGTGGCCCAGGTCCGCTCCTTCAGCGGCGCGGTAGAGTTGTCCGGCATCATCCTGGCCAAGTTGGACGGCACGGCGAGGGGTGGTATCGTGGTGGGTCTCCAACAGGAGTTCGACCTGCCGGTCAAGCTCGTGGGGTCCGGAGAGAGGATCGACGATCTGTCAGAATTCGATCCCAGTGACTTCGTAGAGGGGGTCTTCGAGGAGTGAGCTTTTTCCGGCTGGACAAGCCGGTCCAGTTTCTGAAGGGGGTGGGTCCGGTTCGGGCCGAGGCGCTGGGGAGAATGGGAATCGTGACTGCCCGCGATCTTCTTTACCATGTGCCGCGGCGCTACGACGACGCCTCCACGATCCAGCCGATGGAGGACCTCCAGGTCGGTGCGGACGTCACCGCGGTCGGTCGGGTGCGCTCCAAAGGTGTAATCCCCACCCGTAAGGGGCTCCGCATCTTTCAAGCCGTCCTGCAGGACGATTCGGGGATGATTACGTGCGCTTGGCCCGGGCAGCCCTGGTTGGAGCGGAAGCTTCAGGAAGGGGATCTGCTGCTGGTGACGGGGCCCGTGAAGTTCTTCCACGGGAGGCAGCTTCAGCCGCGAGAATTCACGGTGTTGGCTCGCGCCACGGAGGAAGCTCCTGATCAGGTGACCAAGGGCCATGTCTTCGCCACTTATCCGGCGAGCGAGGAGGTCCCGCAGTGGGTCCTGCGCGGGCTGTTCGAGAAGAATCTCGACGCGCTTCTGACGGAGGTGGCCGAGGAGGAGTATCTCTCTGCGGCGGAACGGAAGGGACTCTCGCTGCCGGGCCTCGGTGAGGCCCTCGGGGCGCTCCACCGACCGTCCTCGTTGATCGCCGTCGAGGCTGCTCGCCGCCGCCTTGCCTTCGACGAGTTGTTCTTTCTCCAACTCGTGCAGGCTCAAGTTCGTTACCAGGAGACCGCCCAGAAGCCGGGGCTCGTCCTCGAGCGTACCAACCAGTTCATCCGGCCTCTGCATCAGGCACTACCTTTTGAACTGACATCGGCCCAGGCGAGGGTCCTCCGCGAGATCTACGCCGACATGGGTTCGAACCACAGGATGAACCGTCTCGTGCAAGGGGACGTCGGGTCGGGGAAGACGATCGTCGCGCTCTTTGCGATGCTCCTCGCGGCGGAGAGTGGACGCCAGGCGGTCCTCATGGCCCCGACTGAGCTGCTCGCGGAGCAGCACTCACGCAAGATGAGAGCTCTGGTGGAGCCTCTCGGCCTGAGCGTCGAAATACTGACGGGCCAATTGAAGGCTTCGGAGAGGAAGAAGGTCCTGGGGGCGCTCAGCGACGGTACCGCAGCACTCACTGTGGGCACGCACGCCCTGATCCAGGAGGGCGTCGAATTCCATGATCTCGGCTTGGTGATTGTCGACGAACAACACCGCTTCGGTGTAAGACAGCGAATGGCGTTGGGAGAGCGGGAAATTCCGCCGGATACGCTCATCATGTCGGCCACGCCGATCCCTAGGTCGCTGGCCATGACGCTATACGGAGATCTCGATCTGTCCCTTCTCGACGAGATGCCCGGGGGCCGGACGCCTGTGAAGACGTTGCTCCGGTATCCGAGCAAGAGAGACGAGGTCCACCGCTTGGTGGACGAGGAACTCGAGGCGGGACGTCAGGCCTACATCGTGTACCCGTTGGTCGAGGAGTCGGACAAGATGGACCTCCGGTCCGCCACCGAAGAGTATGAACGCCTCTCGACCGAGGCCTTCCAGCACCGACGCGTCGGCCTGATTCATGGACAACGGTCTAGCGCGGAGAAAGATCAGGTGATGCGGGCCTTCCTTGCTGGGGATCTGGACGTGCTGGTCGCCACGACGGTGATCGAAGTCGGCATCGATGTGCCTAACGCGTCGGTCATAGTGGTGGAGCACGCTGAGCGTTTCGGATTGTCCCAACTTCACCAG
>CAUZVZ010000084.1:0-12535 GCA_963583605.1 Gemmatimonadales bacterium UBA6960 | reverse complement strand
CGAGAATCCCGCGAAGGTCCTCGATGGTGGCAAGCACCGCGGTGAGCTCCTCTTCGAGCTTTTCCATCTCCAACCCGGTGAGCCGGGACAACCGCATGTCCAGGATCGCCTTGGCTTGCCGCTCCGACAGCTCGAAGGTCTCCTGCAAGCTCTCCGACGCGACCTCGGCATCCCGTGAGCCCCGGATGATCTTGATCACTTCGTCGATATTGTCGACGGCGATCTTGAGACCCTCAAGGATGTGTGCTCGCTCCTCGGCCTTGTTCAGATCGAAGGTGGTCCGGCGCACGACCACCTCGTGGCGATGGTCGATGAAGTGCTGGAGCATCTGCCGGAGGGTAAGAACCCGAGGCTCGCCATCGACTAATGCCAGCAGAATGGTGCCGAACGTGGACTGCATCTGCGTGTGCTTGTACAGCCGGTTCAAGACGATCTCAGGAATGGCGTCCCGCTTGAGCTCCATTACGACCCGGAGCCCGTCCCGGTCGGATTCATCGCGCATGTCCCGGATTTCGGTCAGTTTCTTGTCCCGTACCAACTGCGCGATCTGCTCGATCATGCGGGACTTGTTGACCATGAACGGGACCTCCGTCACGACGATGCGCTCGGAGTGCTCATCCACCGGCTCAATCTTGGCGCGGGCGCGCATGACGATCCGGCCACGGCCGGTTCGGTAAGCATCCTCGATTCCCGACCGACCGCAGATGAAGCCCCCCGTGGGGAAGTCGGGACCCGTCACCATCTCCTCGAGACGCTCCTGCGACAGCTCCGGATCGGCGATCAGCGCCTTCGCCGCCGTGAGGACTTCGCGAAGGTTATGCGGCGGAATGTTGGTCGCCATGCCCACCGCGATACCCGAACTGCCGTTGATCAGCAGGTTCGGGACCTTGGCCGGAAGAACAGTCGGCTCCTCTAGACGCCCATCGAAATTGGGCGTGAAGGCAACCGTCTCCTTTTCAATGTCATCCAGAAGCTCCGCCGCCAGTGCCATCAGGCGGGCCTCAGTGTACCGGTACGCCGCAGCCCTGTCGCCGTCGATGGACCCGAAATTCCCCTGGCCGTCGACGAGGGGATAACGCAGCGAGAACTCCTGGACCATCCGCACCATGGAATCGTACACGGCAGAGTCGCCATGGGGGTGGTACTTGCCGAGCACGTCACCGACCACCGTGGCCGATTTCTTGTACCCCCGCCCCGAGCTCAACCCGAGCTCGCTCATTGCGTAAAGGATGCGGCGGTGGACCGGCTTCAGGCCATCGCGTACATCGGGGAGCGCTCGTTGCACGATCACGCTCATCGAGTAGTCGATGAACGAATCGCGCATTTCGTCTTCGAGAAGACGTTCGAGAACCGTCTCTCCACCCAATATGAGTTCGTCGTCTGCCATCAGTCAGCCTTGAAAAGAAGCCCGTGCGTCACTGTCGACCGATCGGCACAAGCCGAATCCGCGAGGGCCTCGAGGAGGAGGGGGACGGTGACGCGGAAAGTGCCGGCAACGGGGGCATTACCGGGCGTAAAAGAGCCGTTGTTCCAGAGTTCAAGGGAACGTCTCAAAGAGACTCCGCGAAGGGGTGTTGCAACAGGGCTAAGTCGTTGAAAGCTAACGAAAAAGCAGCCCTCAAACAATTCCTAGGGAGACCGCCGATTCTGGGGCCAGGCTCGCCCACGAGGGCGCTGGCCGATGATCCCTCTCAGGAGGGACAAAAGCGGGGGTCGGACCGCAAATCGTCCCAAACCGCGGCCGTTCCCAGAGACGTCAATCGTCGGTCTCAGGCGTGCACCGCGTCCCGCAAAGAAGCCAACGCCTCGTCGGTATCTCTGAGCGCGGCGTGGGACGCCGCCAGATACACTGGCGAGACGCTCTCTCCCTCGGACGTCCGCTCCTGCAGGACGTCCAAGCGCCACTCCCAATACCCCTCCGCACCGTCGCGGCGTAACCGGTCCTCGAGCAGGTCGACCGACTCGGCATCACCCTCGGCGTGCTCCACCCACATTCTTCTCAAGTCGAGAATCTGCCCATACTCGCCGGTGGACGCGTGGAGTAGCTCTAGGGCCTCCCACGCCTCCCCGTGCTCTGCCCAGCGCTCGCAGACCGCCATGAGAATTTCGGCGGCCTCCTCGCTACGCCCCGCCGTCTTGAGCCGCTGGGCCACCGAAACCATGCGGACCGGATCCACCAAAGCCATCCGCCCGGTCTCGGTCGCCCAACCGTCCAACTCCGCTCAGAGCTGGTTGCCCACCTGTGTATAGCTCTCGAAGATCGATGTGGAATCGCGCCTGAATTCGCCGGCGCTCGCTACGAGGGCAGAATCCACCGAGATGCCGGTGATGGAGTCCGGGGCGCCCGACACGGCGGCCCACACCGACATTCTCAGGCTGCGCCATACGGACGACGTGAACCTCAGTCATGGGCTCCCCGCCATCGCCTGCCGTGAGGGGATCGATCATGCCCTCGTCGATCATGCCCTCGATGAGCGCCAGGATATCGTGGTCCTCGGGAAGCTCCGGATCCATCTCGAACGCCTTCAGTGCGAGTACCTGCGCCCGCTCCAGGGCTTCGGTCAGATCCGATGGCTGAGACATGCCGAGCATCAACTCAGCGCCGGCCAGGCCAGCATACGCGGCTGCAAATTCCGGGTCCGCCCCCACCGCCTGGCTATAGTGCTCAATGGCGGCCAGAAGTCCCTCCGGCGTCTCACGGAATTGTTCGAAACGGGCTCGCATATACGCCTCGTTGGCCCCGGGCACTTCACTCACCGGGGTATATATATGAGAGCACGGGCATCGCTCCGTCCGTTGACAGCTCTCCTTTGATCTCATCCGCGATGGCGCTGGCCACCTCACTCTGAAGGGCCAGGACATCGGAGAAGATCCGTCCGTAGCTCCGAGCCCAGATGTGGGTGTCGCTCGCTCCATGGATCAACTGCACCGTGATTCGGACGTCGTCGTCCGCATGAAACACTGAGCCCTCCACGACCCCCTCGACGCCGAGCTCCTGGGCGATTTCTGGAATGGTCTTGTCGCTGGCTGCGTACTGCGCCACGGAAGTCCGGGACACGACCCGGACTTCCGGAAGCTGGCTCAGGCGATCGAGCAACGCCTCGTGCATGCCCGCGGGAAGTAGTCTTGTTCCGTGGTTTCCGAAAAATTCTGAAACGGCAGGACCGCGAGAGAATGGATCGCCTCGTCAGGGTCGTAGGCCGCGGAAATGACCGAGGGCCCCAGAGCGCTGGTCACCGCATCGGTGCCCCGGACCGTGTTCAGAATCCACCAGGAACCGACGCCACCCACCGCGAACAGCGTCACGGCCAGAAACGCCAGGCGAGGAAGAACACCGGTGGCCGCACCACCGGGCAAGTGATCGGCCTCGTCATCCAGAGCGGCGGTCACCCGGATGCCTTCGGCTGTGATATCGAAAACCCAGGCGAGCGCCATGACGACGGGAAATCCCATAATCGTGAAGACCACCACGAACCGGAGAGCCCACTCAGCTGAGAAGGCCGGCAGGACGATCTCACCGAGCTGCAAGACCACGAATGCGACGGCCGCGTAGCCCAAGACATGACGACGACGAAGCTCCGCCAGGAAGCATGAAAACTTGGAAGGCTGCTCACCCATGGTCTTCAGGCGATCAATCCAATGTACCGAGGAGACCCAACCCTCTCTCAACATGGCTATGCCCTCATCCTCCTTCAAGGTTACCCGATGGCGTAACCCGAATGGCGTCACTCGAAAGGTCTGACCCGACCGCCGGGACCACCCAATCATTAAGAGGCGGTCGAAGATCCCCTCGTTAAAGCGATCACCTCCAGGTCCACCTGGGTCAGGCCACGGCAATGAAGTCGGTGATCTCCCTCCAACCGGCCGACTCGAGTTCGGCCCGAATCCGCCCGCGGGCACCCTCCTGGCCGACGGCCGCCACGGAGAAGCAGTCCCGGTATTGATCGATCTCAGAGGGGGGGACAACCGGGGCCCCGTGAATACGCTGATCGATCTTTCTCGGATCCAGATCGACGAACGCCCGAACGATCCCACCTTGCTCCTGGACCTCCCGAGCGAACGCCTTGCCGATGGGACCGGCCCCCCAGACCACCAATCCATCGCGATCCCGGGCCAGGGTGTCGAGCAAGTAGTGTATCTTGCAGCGCCGAAAGGCCTCCGGAGTGTAGGCCTCGTGCTGGATGGAAGCCCGGTCGTTCCGGATCCGCCACTGAAGCAGCACCCGATCGACCGCGGCCAATCGAGCGCCGGATCGCCACAGACGAAACAACAGATCATAGTCCTCCGGCCACCCCCGCTCGACGTATCCGCCCACCTCCGCCACGACGTCCGTCCTCAAGAAGAAGGTGGGGTGCGCCAGCGGACATTCGATGAACAGGTTCCTCTCGACATCCTCCGGGGTGCGAATCTCGTTGATCCAGTCCTCGTAGCGGCGACCCCCGTCCCGCACTTTCGCCCTTGGGAAGTACCGCACGCCCGTACCGCAACCGGCCAGGTCGGGCTGCCCCTCCAGCAGCGCGAACTGTTTAGCGAACCGAGCCGGCTCTGCAATGTCGTCGGCGTCCATGCGCGCCAGATAACGGCCTCGTGCGCGAGCCCGAGCGGCCTCGAGTGCGCGTACGATTCCCTCAGGCGCCTGCCGGACCAAGCTGACGCGGGAGTCGTCCGTGGCCCACGCCGAAAGCAGCCGCGGGCTCTCGTCCGTCGAGCCATCGTCCACGGCGAACACCTCGAAGTCCTCGAACGTCTGGGCACGAAGCGACGCGATGCACTCAGGCAAGTACGGCGCGGCGTCGCGCACCGGAAGAAGGACCGAAATCGCTGCCGGCATTTCAGACGGCGGCCGCGCCCACTGCGCTACCCACTGCCCCACCCAGCACCTCTGCGAGATACCGCCCGGTCGCGCTCTCAGGAACGGAGGCCACAGCCTCGGGACGTCCCATGGCGACCACCTGTCCCCCTTGGGCGCCCGCCCCCGGCCCCAAATCGATGACCCAATCGGCCACCTTGATCACTTCCAGATTGTGCTCGATGACGAGCACGGAGTTGCCGGCATCCACCAGGCGGTTCAACACATGAAGGAGGTTCTTGATGTCCTCGCCCGAAAGGCCGGTCGTGGGCTCGTCCAAGATGTAGAGCTTGCGCCCTTTCTTCCCGGACGCGCCGGCCAACTCGCGAGCAATCTTGAGCCGCTGGGCCTCACCGCCAGACAAGGTCGGGGCGGGCTGTCCGAGTTTGACATATCCGAGACCGACCTGCTGAAGCTGCCAGAGAATCCGCCCCAGCCGGTCCTGACGGATGAAGAAGCGGATCGCCTCGTCAACGGTAATGTCAAGCACCTGTGCCACGTTCCGGCCCTTGAAGTGCACGTCCAGCAGCTCCGAGCGGTAGCGCGTACCGCGGCAAGCATCGCACTCGATGTAGACGTCGGCCATGAAGATCATCTCGATCTCGACGTACCCCGCCCCTCGGCACGCCTCGCACCGGCCGCCCTTGACGTTGAATGAGAAGGCCCCGGCGCTGTAACCCCGCTCCCGGGCGAGCGGCTGGGCCGCGAACAATTTCCGGACTTCATCCCACGCCTTGATGTATGTGACGGGATTGGATCGTGGCGTGCGCCCGATCGGGGACTGATCGACCAGAACGACCTCGTCGAGCATGGAGGCCCCTTCGAGGAAGCCCACGTCGCCGATCAACTCGCCGAGGTGCTCCCGGGCACTCGTCTCTCCACCCTTGAGCTCCCGCTCTAACGCACGGTATAGGACGTCGTGAACCAGCGTCGACTTTCCGGACCCGGACACCCCGGTCACGACGGTCATCGCTTCGAGCGGAATTTCGACGTCGACGCCCTCGAGGTTGTGGAGGCGCCCACCCGTGAGGCTCAGCCTGGGACCGTCCACCCTCCTTCGCTCATCGGGAACCGGAATCTCAGATCGCCCCGAGATGTACTGACCCGTGGTCGTGTCGGCTCGGACGAGTTCGTCGGGGGAACCCTGGAAGACCACGCTCCCACCCTTGTCACCCGAAGCGGGCCCCAACTCGAGGACGTGGTCGGCTTCGCGAATGGCCAGGGGGTCATGCTCGACGACCACCACGGAATTCCCCGCATCGCGCAGTTGCCTCAAGAGCGTCAGGAGGGCCGACGTGTCTTTCGGGTGTAGCCCCACGGTCGGCTCATCAAGGACGTACAGCGTGTCCACCAGCCGAGAGCCCAGCGAGTTGGCGAGATTGATGCGCTGGGCTTCACCCCCGGAGAGGGTTCGCATCTGCCGGTCGAGAGAGACGTATCCGAGACCCACGTCGACGAGGAAGGCCAGGCGAGCGCGTAGTTCCCGGAGAATCGTCTCCGCGATCTGCGCCTCCATCTCACCCAACTCGAGACCGTCGACCCATCCCCGGGCGTCCTCGATCGGGAGCCTGCTCACGTCGGCGATCGAGCGATCGCCGATCCTGATGTTGAGCGCGGCCCGTTGAATCCGTGCGCCGCCGCAGTCACGGCAAACTTGGGGACTCTGGTACTGGCGAAGAAACACACGGATGTACTGCTTGTAGCGCTTCCGCTCCCGCCCGACCAGGAAGGGGATCACCCCCTTGAAGCTCTTCGCTCCGTAGAGGACCCCCTCCCGGAAATCTTCGGGCAGCTCCTCCCACGGACCGTAAAGCGACACGCCTTGGTCCAGGGTGAAGGTGCGCAGTTTGGCCCGCTCGCGGTGATAGCGGGGCTTGGACCAGGGATCGACCGCCCCGCCTTCGATCGAGCGGGTGGGATTCGGTACGATGAGATCGACGTCATAGTCCAGCGTGGCGCCGAAGCCCGTACACAACGGGCACGAGCCGTACGGATTGTTGAAAGAGAACAGCTGAGGGGTCGGATCGAGAAACCCGATCTCCGGGTGTTTCGGGCAGCGGAAGTGCTCAGTGAACGCCATGCGTCCCGTGACCTCGCGAGAAGCGGAGTCGCCACCCCCGCCGTGGATCAGCACGAGGGCCTCGCCCTCTCCTTCGACGAAGCAGGTGCTCATCGAGTCGGCCAGGCGATCGCGGTCCTCCGGGGAAGTCGTCAGACGGTCCACGACGACAAGCGCCTCGGCCGTGTCGGTGAGATCGAAGCCGACGTGCTCCACGGTGTCGGCGCCGTCCTCGCTGAGATCGACCAGCACTCCACCCGCCAGGATTCGGACGAACCCCATCGCCCGAAGGTTTTCGACCACGAGCGAGTGCTTCACCCGCCCCGAAAGCTTCAAGGGAAAGGTCACTTGGATCGGCGTGCCCTCAGGCAACGTGAGCACGCGGCCGACGGCGCTCGTCACGGAATCGGGGCGCACTTCGTCACCGCACTCCGGGCAGTACGTGCGGCCCACCCGTGCCCAAAGCAGCCGTAGATAGTCGTAGACTTCCGTCGCCGTTCCTACCGTGGAGCGACTGGACTTGGTCGGATTTTTTTGCTCGATGGCCACGGCTGGCGAGATCCCCTCGACTGAGTCGACATCGGGCTTCTCCATACGCTCGAGAAACTGCTTCGCGTAGGTGGAGAGTGACTCGACGTACCGGCGCTGCCCCTCAGCGAACAGGGTGTCCAAGGCCAGCGAAGACTTACCCGATCCCGAGGGCCCGGTGATCACCGTGAGGGATCGCCTGGGTAAGTCGATGTCCAGATTCTTGAGGTTGTGCTGACGTGCGCCACGAATGCGGATCCAATCATCCATTCACGAAATAGCACAGTAATACGGGAGCCGCGCAACGGTGGCTCTTCGGAACACGCCCGCCGCCCAACGGGTAGCCCGACGCCCACGCCACCGTCGTTCGCCAAGTAGTCGGCCAAGTGCTCAGCCGCCTGGTCAACCACTCACTGAGGGAGCTCGCGAAGTGCCTCCAGCGCAAGGCGATTCTCAGGAAGAAGAGGCGCTCGGGAAGGCGTACGACGCCCGCCTGATGAGGCGGCTGCTCCACTACTTGCGACCGTATCGATCGCAAGTCGCCGTGGCGATCGTGATCCTCGTGGCTGCGTCACTTCTCCAGGTCGTCGGGCCCTGGTTGACCCAGATCGCCATCGACGACGTGATCCCGAACCGCAACACATCCTTGCTGGCCACGCTCGCGGCCGCCTACCTCGCGTCGGTCGTTGCCGGCTTCGGTCTACTCTATGCCCAGACCGTCCTCACGACCTGGCTCGGCCAGCGGGTGATGTACGACCTACGTACGGAAATCTTCAGAAAACTCCAGCGGCTCGACCTTGGCTTCTACGACAAAACTCCGGTGGGCCGCCTCATGACCCGCATCACGAGCGACGTCGAGACGCTAAACGAGCTCTTCAGTTCAGGGGTCGTCGCGGTTTTCGGGGACCTTTTCACACTCGGCTTCATCCTGAGCGCCATGCTGTACATGGACTGGAGGCTCGCGCTGATCACTTTCAGCGTTCTTCCCTTCGTGGTGCTCACGGCCTTCCTGTTTCGGGCGAAGCTCCGGACCGCCTACCGTGACATCCGCGTGCGGTTGGCGCGCATCAACGCGTACCTCCACGAGCGCATCACCGGAATCACGGTGGTCAAACTCTTCAACCGGGAGGACAACGACGCGCGGCATCACGCCGCGATCAACCAGGGCTACCTGGAGGCCCACCTCCGGTCGATCACGTACTACGCGCTCTTTTTCCCAGTCATCGAGCTCTTCACCGCCATCGCGTTGGCCCTGATTATCTGGAGGGGGGGCGCCACCATGCTGGAGGGCGCGGTGACCGTGGGTGTGCTGGCCGCATTCATCCAGTACGCCCGCCGCTTCTTCCGGCCCATCCAGGACCTCTCAGAGAAGTACAACCTGCTCCAGTCGGCCATGGCATCGTCCGAGCGGATATTCAAGCTGATCGACGACGAGATCGAGATCGAGGACCCACCGAATCCGGTGTCTCTGAAGAAGCCGGTGCGTGGCGAGATCGAGTTCCAGGGCGTGTGGTTCGCGTACGGCAAGCGCGCTGGGGACAGCACCGCGGGCCACGACTCCCCAGACGGCGGTGGTGAGGACAAGGGCGAAAACTGGGACTGGGTCCTGAGGGACGTCAGCTTCCGGGCGGCGCCGGGCGAGCGACTGGCGATCGTGGGACACACCGGAGCCGGAAAGACTACGATCATCCACCTGCTCATGCGTTTCTATCAGCCGCAACGTGGCCGCATCCTGCTCGACGACGAGCCGATCGACCGACTACGGCTGGACGACCTTCGCGAGCACATCGGCCTCGTGCTCCAGGACGTGTTCCTCTTCAGTCAGGACGTCGCCCACAACATCCGGCTCGGGGCGCAAGGTATCTCAGAAGATCGCGTGCGCGAGGCGGCTGAGCGCATCGGCGCCGCGCCCTTCATCGAGCGCCTGCCGGATGGGTACAACCAGGAACTCGGCGAACGCGGAGCGACCCTGTCGGTGGGGGAACGCCAACTCGTGTCCTTCGCGCGTGCACTCGCGTTCGATCCCAGGGTCCTGGTGCTCGACGAAGCCACGAGCTCGGTCGACTCGGAGATCGAGGCCAAAATCGAGGAGGCCACCGACAAGCTCATGGCCGGCAGGACCTCCATGGTGATCGCCCATCGGCTGTCGACGGTGCTGGGGGCCGACCACATCGTGGTGCTGCACCACGGGGCGTTGTGCGAGGAGGGGACGCACGAGGAGTTGCTGGAGCATGGTGGGCTCTACGCCCGGCTGCATGAGCTACAGTTCGCGAGGACGCCGGCCGCGTGATTCAAGAACTGCGCAACACGTACATCGCCCATCCCATGTCTAACGGTTCTCCATTCCAGTGCGTTGTGGTGATTCCCGGATCCACGCGGATTCCCAGTCGCGTGTGCTTGCCCTCGAGGGCGGCCACCGGGTCGTTAGGCAGCCTCAGTGGGGGTGGCACATCCGGGAAGAGCCGTCCGCCGGGCCAGTAGAAGCGGACGCTTCCGCGGGCGGGGCGGGGCGCCGCTTGGCCTGCGTCGGGATCTTGGATGTCGGTACCGGCGCGGCGTTGTCTGTCGATACGTGTTGTGCGAAGTCGATCATGCGGGGTCCTCCAAGACGGGGTAGCGGCTTACAGGGAATGCCTAGAATCAGCTTCCAGACGAGTGACGCCCATCAATCTAACGGCGGTTTTTTAGAGCCTCTGGCTGGCTTCTGGCGGGTCGAGGGCGGAGTTTCAGACCATGGAAGGGTCCGGGGTCCGCCTTCATCGTACACATCACAAGCCAGGTGTGCTCAGCGTGCGCCCAGGACGCGATCCCGGATCTTCGGAAAGGCGTCCCTCAAAATCTGTCAATGTCGAGATGGGACAGATTGTCGGATGATGACAGCGAATTCGTCCTAGTCGAGAACTGGGACGAGGAGTTGAAGGAGCGGGCGGTAAACTAGCGAGCGTCAGCCACCAAGCTGTCCGCAAGGGGAACACTGCTGGCCCCAACGGCCGCCAAGCTATCCGCAACCGCGGCCGCCGTAATGCTATCCGCCACCATCCGGGCCAACGCCCGCTCCTCAGCCTCCAGCGCCATCGCGACGTACCGTTCGGACACGGGGACGATCCTCCCTCCGACGCGCATATCGGGCTCCACACCCTGAGGGTAGCCCTCCGCAGGCTCCAGAGCGGCCTCAGTATAACGGCTCGAGGCATTCCAGAGCAGCCACTCGTCGATACCGGCATCGTAAGTCGCTTGAATCTGTGCCCGGACCTCCGGCGCTTCGTATCGGGGCGAACCCAACGTAAAGTCCTGAAGCCACGGCCGCATGACTCCCGCGCCCTCCACCGCCTCAGAGCGCTGCAGTCCAGACACGAGCGCCGCACGCACGACTTCATACGGATGTCCGTTCGGGTCCTGAATACCGAAGCTTCCAACCCAATAGTGGGACGGATAGACCATGGGGAGCGCCACCTCGACGGAACCGATGAAGCGCTCCCAGTACTGGCCGATCCCCACGTCGCTCTGAGCAGACGTCGTGGCCCCGAAGACATCCATCGTCATGGCAACGCCGGACTCCTCCAGTTCGGCCCGGGCGTACTCCAGAAACGCCTCGACGGCGTCTCTGCGACGGCGCCCCTCAGCACCCGGGTAGACCGCCCGGTCGAGATCTTCCTGAGGGGCGTCCGCGAAACGGACGTAGTCCCACTGGATCTCAGGGAAACCGACCGCGGCGGCCTCCTTCGCCAACTCGATGTGGTAATCCCACACGCGCTGATCGTGGAGGTTGGCCCAGAGCAGACCCTTGCTGTCCACCCACACGCCGCCTGCCGTGTCCTGCACCGCCCACTCAGGCTTCGATCGGATCAGGAGCGGATCCTTGACGATCACGATGCGGGCGATCGGATAGATGCCCGCCACCCGGAACCGCTCGAGGAGCCCCGGCAAATCGCGAATACGAATCTCCTGATCCGCACCTACTTCCCGCGCCGTCATCACCCCGGTCGGATAGCTCACGTAGCCTGAGGCGTCCTTGAGATCGATTACGAACGTGTTGATCTCAGTCCGGGCCGCGATATCGATGAGCCCCTGGGACCGCATGCTCGAACCGGCGGCCCAAGCGCTCACGTAAAGGCCCTTCACGTTGTCGGGCCTGGGGAACTCCGGGGGCTCCTCCGGCAGGACCAGACGTGGCACGGAGCCGCCCGCACCGGTCCGGGCGGTCGATGCGGGAAGGAGGACACCCGAATCCTCAGCAAGCCAAGCCAGCGTCCTGTCACGCCGGCTCACTTCGGGTTCGTCGTCATCCTCAGCTTGGCTGTCGTCGTCCTCAGCCTGGCCGTCGTCGTCGGTCTCGTGATCGACATCCTGGTCGGAATCGGGCTCAGCGCCGGCTTGCGCATCGGTGGTGTCCACACGGCTGGTGGCGGGCGATCCACGTTGAGCTTCGGTCGAGCCCCGCCTCTCGAGCACGGGCCTACCCAACGCTCTTGAAGTGGGGGCCGCATCACCAACCAAGCTCGAATTCGCGCCCGCGTCCGACGCCAGCGCCGATGAAGTCAACGCCGCTCCGCGGTCGGACGCCTGGCCCGGCTGGGCCAAATCACCGCTGCACGCGGACAAGAGGACGAGAAGAGTCGCCGTCGAAAGCGGCGAGTATCGGGCAAGCTGCAGTTGCAAAGTCAGGTCTCCCCTTCGGAGAGAGTTCCCAGTCGATCTTGTCGGGGCAAAAACTGGCTGATCAGGTCGGCCGTGCACTCAGCCGATCCTCGATGACTTTCAATATACGCGATCGCACGCTGGCCGGCGTCCTCATTTTTTTCGGGGTCCTCAGCCCACTCTCCTAGAGCGTGGGCGAGAGCCTCTGCATCCGCGACCGAACGCGCCGCACCGGCGGCCACGAGGGGAGCCGTGTGGACCGAACCCTTCCACCGCGGTCCGATGAGCACCGGTAACGCGGCAGCCGCCGGTTCGAGCACGGAGTGAAGGCCGCCCGTATGGAATCCCCCGCCCACGTAAGCGATCGAACCCAAAGCATATAGATCGGCAAGCACGCCGACGCGGTCCACGAGAATCACGTCGGCGCCATGGGCTCCCTCGGCCCCAGGGGCTCCCTCGAT
>CAUZVZ010000083.1:0-12596 GCA_963583605.1 Gemmatimonadales bacterium UBA6960 | reverse complement strand
CGTACTGTAGCCTGTATCGGAGTGGGCCAACGGAGGCGAAGTACTTTAAGTAGATGGGCCGGGTGCCGGAGGGAGTACGCCATCGACGGAACACCATCCATATAATGTTCCTCTATCGACCACTGGCTGAGCACTGCGGGAAGAAGCCATCGGGGCAGGTGTCTGTCCCTCTCTACCGCTGGAATGCGGCCCAGACGAGTCCCGAGCCCGAGAAGCTGGTGGGCCAGAGAAACACCGTGGATGCCACCCAATCCTCGGGCAGGGACTCCAGGACGACGGCGATGTCGCAAAGCCACAGTGCGCGGTACGCACCATGTTGCTACATGTGTATGCACATGTAGCGGAGATGATCTTCGGGTCCCAATATCCGCACGTCGACATCGCCCAGCCGTGCCAGTCGGGATCGCTCGTAGACCTCATCCAGCGAAGGGCGGTGGAGTTGCGGCAGGCCCTTGTGTAAATCGACTACCATCGGCTCAGCCGCCGGAGCGGCGAGCTCAGCCGCCGCGACCGCATACTGTTCCGGCCGAACCGACCCACAGCGCCCCCAAGTACCTTCCCGCCAACGCCCCGATCGAGGCGAGCGTCGGCGCGGAGGGACCGCGACGACGCTCGCCACCACTCAGTCCCCCGAAACTTCCTCCGCGATCAACCCCTCAGGCCCGCCCAGCGGCAGAATCTCTTCCTCGTAGAACGAGCTCTCCACCATGAACTCTACACCCTGATACCTGTGCACTCCGGTTCCGGCCGGAATCAGGTGTCCAATGATGATGTTTTCCTTGAGTCCATTAAGGTCGTCCCTGGCCCCACGAACAGCCGCGTCCGTAAGCACCCTCGTGGTTTCCTGGAAGGACGCCGCCGAGATGAACGACTCAGTGGTCAAGCTGGCCTTCGTAATCCCAAGGAGGAGCGGCTCGGAACGGGCCGGTTTCAGCGTACCCTGGATCGCCTTGTGGTTGGTGGCCCGGAACTCCACGCGGTCGACATTCTCCCCCTCGAGAAGGATCGTCTCTCCTGGGTCCGTGATTTTCACCTTCTGGAGCATCTGGCGCACGATGACGCCGATGTGCTTGTCGTTGATCTTCACACCCTGGAGCCGGTAGACCTCCTGGATCTCGTTGAGGAGGTATTCCTGGACCGCTCTCGGGCCCCGGATCTTCAGAATGTCGTGCGGATTGATCGGTCCTTCCGAGAGGCGATCTCCTGCTCGCACGCGGTCACCCTCGTGAACTCGCATGTGCTTGACGACCGGCACCATGTAGGCCCGCTCGTCCTCCTCGCCGGTCTCAGGCGTCACGAGAACCTCACGCTTGCCTCGCTTGATATCGCCGAAGTGGACTTCCCCGTCGATCTCCGTGATGACCGCCGGGTCCTTCGGCCGGCGAGCCTCGAACAACTCGGCAACACGGGGCAACCCACCCGTGATGTCCCGGGTCTTGTAAACCTCACGGCTGATCTTGGCGATCGTGTCGCCGGGGACGACCTCGTCACCGTCGTGGATCGTCAGTTGGGCTCCCACCGGCATGATGAACTCGCGAAGCTTCTCCGACTTCTTGGACTTCTTTCGAATCTGGATCGTCGGATGGAGCTTCTTGTCCCGATCCTCCATGATCGTCATCTGGCGACGGCCCGTAGACTCGTCCAACTCCTCACGCATCGTCTGATCATCGATGATATCGACGAATTTCAAGATGCCGCCTGCGTCCGCCACGATGGGCTCCGAATACGGATCCCAACTGAACAACTGATCGCCGGAGTCGATGGTCTGCCCTTCCTCGACCACGAGCGTGGCGCCATACGGCACACTGAGGCGACTCCGCACCAACCCTTCCGCCGTCTTGAGAATAATCTGGCCCTCACGAGACGTAACGATCTGATCATCTTTGGGCGATTTGACTGTGGTCACCCGTTCCAGGGTCACCACACCGTCGATCTTGGACCGGCGCTGCGTCTGAGCGGCGATTCGTGCTGCCGTACCTCCGATGTGGAAAGTCCGAAGCGTCAGCTGCGTACCGGGTTCGCCGATGGATTGGGCAGCCAAAATGCCCACAGCCTCCCCGATGTCGACCATTTGCATCGTGGCCAGATTGCGTCCGTAACACATCCGACAAAGTCCTCGCTTCGACTCACATGTGAGGACCGACCGCATTTTGACGACCTGGATGCCCGCAGCCTCGATCGCCTCGGCCGCCTCCTCCTCGATGAGCTGGCCCGCCGCGACCAGAAGCTCCCCATCGATGGGGTCGTAGACGTTCTCAAGCGCCGCGTTACCCACGATTCTGTCCGGAAGCGGCTCGATGATGTCCTCACCCTCTTTGAGGGCCACCATCTCGAGACCGAGTATCGTCCCGCAATCGTCTTCCATGATCGTGACGTCCTGCGCCACGTCTACCAACCGCCGCGTGAGGTAGCCCGCATCTGCAGTCTTGAGGGCCGTATCGGCGAGACCCTTTCTCGCTCCATGCGTCGAGATGAAGTACTCGACCACACTGAGGCCCTCGCGGAAGTTCGCCTTGATCGGGCTCTCGATGATCTCACCGATGCCTCCGGTCAGCTTCTTTTGCGGCTTCGCCATCAAGCCACGCATTCCCGCCAGCTGCCTCATCTGGTCGCGATTTCCTCGCGCGCCCGACGTCATCATCATGTAGACAGGGTTGAACCCTTCTTGAGAACGGGCCAACCTGCTGACCATGGCATCCGCCACATCGTTGTTCGCATGGGTCCACGTGTCGATGACTTTGTTGTATCGCTCCCCGTTGGAGATGTACCCCTGGGAGTACGCCTTCTGGAACCGTGTGACCAGCTCGCTGGCCTCACGGATAATCTCCGATTTATCCTCCGGCACCTCGAGGTCCGCAATGCCCACACTGACCCCACCCATCGTCGCGTACCGGAAGCCGAAGTCCTTGAGGTGGTCCAGGAATTCGGTCGTTCTGGACAGCCCGACCGTCGTGAAACAGTCGAAAATGAGGTCGCCCAATTCCTTCTTCCCGAAGGTCTGATTGAAGAACCCCATCTCCTCAGGGATGATTGAGTTAAAGAGCACGCGGCCCCCCGTGCTGCGAAACCACTTGCCAGCCACCTCTCCGTCCTTTTCGGAGTGCTCGGGAAACCAGTACCAACACGGGCTTCCGAACTCCAAGCGCTTGGCCTCCATGCCCATCTCCACCTCTCCGTAAGTCGAGAAGCGGGGCGCGTGCTCGTAGACCTTATCGAGCGCTTCTTCGGCTTCGGCGTGCTCCTTCTTGGGCGACTTGTTGTTGTTCACCACTTCCTCGAGATCAGAGATCTCCAGGGAGGGCTTGGTGAGGTAGTACCCCCCGATCACCATGTCCTGCGACGGAGCGGCGACCGGCCGCCCGTTGGAGGGAAGGAGAATGTTGTTGCTCGAGAGCATGAGCACCCGCGCTTCCAGCTGCGCCTCGAACGAAAGCGGCACGTGGACCGCCATCTGGTCACCATCGAAGTCGGCGTTGAAGGCCGCGCAGACGAGCGGGTGAATGCGGATCGCCTTCCCTTCCACCAGGACAGGCTCGAAAGCCTGAATTCCCAACCGATGGAGCGTGGGCGCCCGGTTCAGCAGAACCGGGTGATCCTTGATGATGTCCTCGAGGACCTCATAGACCTTCGGATCATTCCGTTCGACGATCTTCTTCGCCCGCTTGACGGTCTCGGCCTCCCCTCGCTTCTCCAACTCATGGATGATGAATGGCTTGAAGAGCTCCACGGCCATCGCCTTGGGAAGTCCACACTGGTGTAGCTTGAGCTCGGGACCCACCACGATGACCGAGCGGCCAGAGTAGTCGACGCGCTTGCCGAGAAGGTTCTGACGGAAGCGTCCCTGCTTCCCTTTGAGCATGTCGGACAACGACTTGAGCGGACGCTTACCCCGACCGCGGATGGCCTTCGAGCGCCGCCCGTTGTCGAACAACGCGTCTACGGCCTCTTGGAGCATACGCTTCTCGTTCCGAAGGATGACCTCCGGCGCGCGCATGTCGATGAGCTTCTTGAGACGGTTGTTCCGGTTGATGACCCTGCGGTAGAGATCATTCAAGTCGGACGTGGCGAACCGGCCTCCATCCAGAGGCACGAGAGGCCGCAAGTCCGGCGGAATGACCGGAACCACGTCCATGATCATCCACTCAGGACGATTCCGTTCATCCGGCGTATCGCCCGAATTCCGGAGCGCGTCGACGACCTTCAGCCTCTTGAGCTTCTTCTTCTTGCGATGCTGCGAGGTCTCCGTCGCGATCTCCACCCTCAACCACTTCGCCAGGCGGCTGAGTCCTTTGCCATCCGAGTTGCGGTCGTTGATCCGCCTCTCCGGGCTATCGAGCATAGTGAGGAGCGTGCGAACCGCCTCAGCGCCGATCTCTGCCTTGAACCTTTCGTCGCCCTCTTCACGCGATTTCACGCGGAGGTCGTAGTACTCATCCTCGTCGAGCAGATCGAGGAACTCCAGGTCCTGTTTACCCGGATGCGTCACCACGTAGGACGCGTAATAGATGACCTTCTCCAGATCCCGGAGCGTCATCCCGACCAGGTATCCCAACTGGCTGGGGAGCGTCTTGAAGAACCAGATATGGCAAACCGGCACGGCCAACTCGATGTGGCCCATTCGCTCGCGGCGCACCTTGGACAAGGTGACCTCGACGCCGCAGCGGTCGCAGACGTGCCCGCGGAAACGAATCCTCTTGAACTTCCCGCAGTGGCATTCCCAGTCCTTGACCGGCCCGAAGATACGCTCGCAGAACAGACCGTCCCGCTCAGGCTTGAAGGAGCGGTAGTTGATCGTCTCAGGCTTCGTCACTTCGCCGAAGGACCACGACCGGATCTTTTCCGGAGAGGCGATCTTGATCTGAATGAAATCGAAGTCCGCAGAGCTCTGATCTCTCGTTCTCGGGAAATCAATCATGATCTATTCCTCCCGCCCGAGCGTGACGCTCAAGCCGAGCGCCTGAAGCTCTTTGACAAGCACGTTGAATGACTCCGGTATTCCAGGTTTCGGGAGGTTGTCTCCCTTTACGATGGCCTCGTATACCTTCGAGCGGCCTGCGACATCGTCCGACTTGACCGTGAGAATCTCCTGCAGCGTGTGTGCCGCGCCGTAGGCCTCTAGGGCCCACACCTCCATCTCTCCGAATCGCTGCCCGCCAAACTGCGCCTTACCGGCAAGGGGCTGCTGTGTAACGAGGGAGTAGGGGCCGATGCTCCGAGCGTGGATCTTGTCGTCCACCAGATGGCTGAGCTTCAGCATATAGATGATGCCCACCGTCACCGGGAAATCGAACTGTCGCCCACTGCGTCCGTCACGGAGCATGATCTTCCCGTTGGGCAGGATCTTCGCGGCGTCCATGATCTCGAGCGAAGCGGCATCCAGGCCCTCGTCCAGTTTTCTCTTTCGAGAGAGGTGTGCGATGGCGGGGAAAGCTTCTGCGAAGCCGGCCTCTTGCCGTTCGGCCAGTTCTTTCCCGGCCTCGACCAGATAGTCCTTCAAGCTGTCGAAAAATTCCGCCTGGGCTTTCGTGAGCTTGAGGGCCAGATAGGCGTCGACCGTGCGTCCGATCCCGATACTGCGTGGGTCGCTGTCGTTCCCGTTTCCGTTCCCGGCATGGGCTGCGACCTTTCGCTGCGGCAGATCGTGCGCCAAGTCGATCAACCCGGTCGTCGATTTCGCATCGAATGCGGGCATTTCGGCCTTGATGCCAAGGCACTGATGGGCCCAACGAAGGCCAGCGAGCTTGAGGAGAAGGCCGACCTCATCCTCTGAGCCACCGTGGAACACCGGACTCTTCGCTTCGAAACCGAGTACCCTCCCGGCCCACCCGAGATGGGTCTCGAGAACCTGTCCCACGTTCATTCGGGAAGGCACGCCGAGCGGATTCAGCACGATCTCGACGGGGGTCCCGTCCGGGAGGAACGGCATGTCCTCTTCCGGCGCGATCCGAGCGATGATTCCCTTGTTCCCGTGTCGACCGGCCATCTTGTCACCCACGGAGATCTTCCGCTTCTCGGCGATGTAGACCTTCGCGAGCTGCACCACACCCGGCGGAAGCTCGTCCGGCTGGAACACCTTGTCGATCGAATCCTCCGTCTTCCGCCTCACCCGCTCGATGCGGCGCTCGGCCTCATTCACCACCCCGCGAATCTTCACGTTCGCGCCTTTTCTCTTCACCTTCAGCGTGCTCAAGTCGAGTCGGGTGAAGTCCAGTTCGTCGATCAAATTCTGCGTGAGCTTCGTGCCCTCGGCGATGAGCTGCTCCACCGTCCCCTTCCTGAGGGCCAATGCAATCGTATTGAGGTGCAGGGTTTCCCGTAGCTCGTCGTCCCTGGCCACCGTGACGCGCTGGATCTCGTCGCGCTCCGCTTGGCGCAGCTCCCCGATGCGGGCACCGTGTTCCTTTTCGAGAAGGGGATCGTCAATTCGGCGCGAAAAAATCTTCACGTCGATGACGGTGCCGCTCATTCCGGGCGGAACGCGCAATGAGGAATCCTTCACGTCCTTGGCTTTCTCTCCGAAGATGGCCGTGAGCAGCTTCTCTTCGGGGGAAAGCTCAGTTTCACCCTTCGGCGTGATTTTACCGACCAGAATATCACCGCTCGTGAGGCGCGCGCCTTCCCGCACGATCCCGCGCTCGTCGAGGTCGCCGAGGCTCTCCTCCGCCACGTTCGGGACCTCGCGCGTGATCTCCTCCATCCCTCGCTTGGTGTCCCGCACGTGAAGCTCGAGTTCCTGAATGTGGATGGACGCAAACACGTCCTCCTTCACGAGCTTCTCGCTGATGACGATCGCGTCTTCGTAGTTGTAGCCATACCACGGCATGAACGCGACGAGGACGTTTCGGCCCAGGGCCAGCTCGCCGTTGTCGGTCGAGGGCCCATCGGCGATGATGTCGCCTGGATTGATGTCCTGGTCGTCCTTGACCAATGGCCTCTGGTTGATCGCCGTGTCCTGATTGGTCCGCCGGTACTTCTTCAGCCGGTAGCGATCATACTGAGTGAGTTTCGCGAGGGGCTGCTCGGTCTGTCCGGACCCAATGGTTCCGGTATCGACCACGACCTCATCAGCGGTCACTCGGACGATCTTGCCACCCCGGCGCGCCGTGATCACTGCCCCGGAGTCCCTGGCCACTTTGAACTCGAGGCCCGTCCCCACTAGCGGGGCATCGGGGAAGAGGAGCGGGACGGCCTGCCTCTGCATGTTCGAGCCCATGAGGGCGCGGTTCGCGTCATCGTGTTCGAGGAACGGGATCAACGCGGCTGCCGCCGACACGAGCTGGTCCGGCGCCACGTCCATGTAGTCGATGTCCTCCGGCTTGAGCAGCGGGAAATCACCCCTTTCCCGACACAAGACGAACTCGTTGACGAAGCCCCCCTTTCCATCCAAAGGAGCGTTGGCCTGAGCGATCCGGACCTCTTCCTCTTCGTTGGCCGAAAGCCAATCGATCTCGTTCGTGACTTTCTGGTTCACCACCTTCCGGTACGGGGTCTCGACAAAGCCGAGTTCGTTGATTCGGCTGTACGTCGTGAGCGACGTGATGAGGCCGATGTTGGGGCCCTCCGGTGTCTCGATCGGACACATGCGCCCGTAGTGGGAGTAGTGTACGTCCCTCACCTCGAACCCCGCACGCTCCCGAGTCAAACCACCCGGGCCCAAGGCGGAAAGACGCCGCTTGTGCGTCAGCTCAGCCAGTGGGTTTGTCTGGTCCATGAACTGGCTGAGCTGAGACGAACCGAAGAATGCCTGGATGACCGCCGACACCGTGCGGGCGTTCACGAGGTCGTCGATGTTGATCTTTTCTGGGTCCGTGTTGATCGACATACGCTCTTTGACCAAACGAGCCATGCGAGACAGTCCCACCGAGAACTGGTTGGCGATGAGTTCGCCCACGGTACGGACTCGGCGATTTCCGAGGTGGTCGATATCGTCCGTGGAGCCACGGCCCTCGCTCAACTCGATGAGGTAGCGGAGAACCTCGATAAAGTCCTCCTTCGTCAGGACCGCCTCATGCGCCGGAATGCTCAAACCCAGTCGCTTGTTGATCTTGTAGCGCCCGACCCGGCCGAGATCGTACCGTTTCGGATTGAAGAAGACGTGCTCGATCGCAGCCCTCGCCGTCTCCATGTTAGGCGCGTCACCAGGCCTCAGTAGGGAGTAGATGGCAGAGAGCGCCTCTTCTTCACTGCCGGTGGGGTCCTTGCGCAGCGTGTTCTTGATGATCGGACTCTCTCGTCCGGTCTCCTGGCGGCTGGTGTAGATCTTGACCTTCTTTCGGCCATCCCGTTCCAGGAACTCAGCCACGTCCTCATCGACCTCCGTGGACTCTTCCACCAGCACCTCGCCCGTGGCACGGTCGACGATCTCCTCCACCAGGACCTTCCCGAGAATTTCCTTGTGGCCCTGCTTATCGACAGCCAGCGGATTAACGGTCTTCGTCGTGAAGAACAGCTGATAGATGTCCGCAGCCGTTCCGGAACCGAAGGCCCTCAGAAGGGCCGTTGCCGGAAACTTCTTCTTCTTGTCGATGTGGACATAGCAGATGTGGTTGATGTCGACGCTGAATTCGACCCACGACCCCCTGAAAGGAATGATGCGGGCACTGTGAAGCTTCGAGCCGTTCGGGTGGATGTTCTCCTCAAAGACCACGCCCGGAGAACGATGCAACTGACTTACGACGACGCGCTCGGCCCCGTTGATGATGAACGTGCCCAGATCGGTGAGGAGCGGAAGATCGCCGAGATAGACTTCTTTCTCGATGATATCTCCCGGACGCTTTTCCCGCTCGGTGCCCTCCTCCGGATGCTCCCAGACGATCAACCGCAGCGTCGCCTTCAGAGGCGCCGCATAGGTCATGTCACGTTCAATGCACTCTTCGACTGAGTACTTCGGCTCACCGAGTGCGGCCGCTACATACTCCAACGTGAAGTTTTCGTTGACGTCGGAGATGGGAAAGATTTCTCTAAAAATGCGATCCAGGCCAAAGTCCCACTGTTCCTTCGGATCGACATTCTGCTCGACGAGCTTCTCGAAAGACCGGAGCTGGACGTCCAGAAGGTTGGGCATCGGCATGACCGACTCGAGCTTGGCAAAGCTCACTATCGGACGGGCATCGTTCCTAGTATCCAAGGGTGTTCCCCTTTGCCGGCCTGCACCCCGATGGGGAGGCCGAACAAGCATGTGGTCGACTACGACGACGGGAACGGACCACCGTCAAACACGAGGGCGCCACCAGAGGCCCACACGAAGTGAGTCTGTGTCGGCGACGGCGTGGTTCCGCGAGTCCGATCCGAGATCTCTCAGCCAAACTGAGAGTGTGAGTCACAGGGACTAGCCAGCTACTTCAGCGCTACCGTCGCGCCCTGCTCCTCCAGCTTGGCCTTAAGCTGCTCAGCTTCGTGCTTGCTGATGGCCTCCTTGACTGTGCTCGGAGCAGCATCGACCAAGTCCTTGGCCTCTTTGAGACCCAGGCTAGTGACCTCTCGGACCACTTTGATCACCTGTATTTTCTTGTCACCAATACCCTCGAGGATGACGTCGAACTCGTCCTTCTCTTCCGCGGGCTCTGCGCCAGGCGCAGCAGCACCACCACCGGCCACCGCCACCGCAGCCGTCACGTTGAACTTGTCCTTGAACACGTCTACGAACTCAGACAGTTCGAGGACGGTCATGTTGCCGATCGTTTCAAGAAGCTCTTCTTGGTTGGTAGCCATGATGGTGGCTTCCTCCTGGGTTCACCCAGCTTGGGCCGGGGGTGGGACTATGGATTCCTAGTTTTCATCTTCCGCGTCAGGCGGCTGTGCCTCTTCTTCGGGGTCGGACGGCTGTGCCTCTGCTTCGTCGTCGGCCGACGACGGTGCCTCTTCCTCGGCTTCAGCCAGCGGTGCTTCTACAGCGGGCGGCGCCCGTTCGCCTCTCTTCTTCTCCTTCAAAGCATCTAGGAGTCCCGACATCTCCTGAAGCTTGCCCTCGAGGGCACTCGCCAAAGCGGCCATCGGCGCCTCTAGCGCCCCAGCCAACTCCGCAAGGAGTTGTTCTCGAGGCGGAATCTTCGCCAACCGGTCGATCTCAGCGGCGGTAACGACTTTGTTGTCGAGAACGCCCAGCTTGAAGACCGGCTTGTCGTCATGTTCCTTGGCGAAATCTCTGACCGCTTTCGCGGGCTCGACAATCCCCTCGTAGCCCAGGATGACACCGGTCGGGCCGAGCAATGCCTCAGAGATGTCCGGTAGATCCAGGTCGGCGACTGCCAGCTTGACCAACCGATTCTTCACCACAAGGTACTCAGCCCCGGAAGCTCTCAGCCGCTGGCGAAGAACCGTTGTGGATTTCACGTCGAGACCGGAAAAATCAGTCAGGTATAGCACCGGCGCTTTCCGAACCTTTTCGCGGAAGTCGCCCACGAAGGTCTGCTTTTCGGTTCGATTCATTTAGCGCTCCGGCGGAACAGGTTCGGATCGATGGCCACGCCGGGGCCCATCGTGCTGGACACCGTGACACTCTTCACGTATGTGCCCTTGGCTGCCGAGGGCTTTGCCCGGACGATCGAATCCATGATCGCCTCCAGATTCTCGTCGAGCTGCTCCGGAGAGAAAGAAACACGGCCAAACGGCACATGTACGTTTCCAGTCTTGTCCACTCGGTATTCGATCTTTCCTGCCTTGATCTCGCTTACCGCACGACCGACATCGAAAGTCACTGTCCCGCCCTTGGGCGTCGGCATCAGGCCCCGAGGCCCCAGAACCCTCCCGAGCGGTCCGACTTTTCCCATGAGGTCGGGAGTAGCCACGCACACGTCGAACTCCAGCCATCCCTCCTGGATTTTATCGACGTACTCCGTGCCCACGTAGTCCGCCCCGGCCTCAAAAGCTTCGGTCTCCTTCTCACCCTGGGCGATCACCAACACCCGTATCGTTTTGCCGGTGCCGTGCGGCAGCACGACGGTGCCCCTTACGATCTGATCGGCTTTGCGCGGATCGACGCTCAGGCAGGTGGCCACTTCGACCGTCTCGTCGAACTTGGCGGAAGCGAGGTCCCTGACCATTTTAACCGCCTCATCCGGTCTGAACTGCACACCGGGCGGAATCTTGGCCTGGGCCTCACGGAATTTCTTACCGTGTTTTGGCATGTTTACAACTAACTTGTTTCGTCCTCCCACCCCTGGTGGCTCTCACCGGGTGGTTCTGCGGACTGTGGCTCCCCAACCTCGATGCCCATTGACCGCGCGCTACCAGAAAGCATGCGGACTGCAGCATCCATGTTGTTCGTATTGAGATCCTCCATCTTGATCCCGGCGATCTCTTCAAGTTGGGCACGGGTCACCCATCCAACTTTTTCGCGATTCGGCTCCCCGGACGCTTTCTGTAGACCCGCCGCCTTCTTGATCAGGAACGACGCCGGTGGTGTCTTCGTGATGAACGAAAAGGAACGATCCGCATAGACCGTGATCTCGACCGGAATCGTGACACCGGTCCGCTGCTGGGTCTTGGCGTTGAACTGCTTACAGAACTCCATGATGTTCACGCCCTGCTGACCGAGCGCGGGACCTACAGGCGGGGCCGGGTTGGCCTGCCCACCCGTAACATGGAGCTTGATGAAACCGATTACCTTCTTCGCCATTCTCTATCCTGGGACCTTTGCCTATGAATCTTAACAGCTTATGGAATCCTAAAATCCCTTGAGCTGGGTGTAATCCAATTCGACCGATGTGGGCCGCCCGAAGAGCGACACCTCGACCTTTACCTTGCCCTTCTCGGGGTACACCTCCTTGATGGTCCCCGAAAAATCGCTGAAGGGACCCTGCGTGATCTCCACCACCTGCCCGAGGTGGAACGGAATCTCTTCGTGAGTCTCGTCGTCGTCTCTCTCAACCTCGATCCCGAGAATCTTGTTGATCTCTTCCTCGTGCAGCGGCTGCGGAGCCTTCCCGCTGCCCACGAACTTGATCACACCTTGAATGTTGTTGACCGTGTGCATGGTCCTTTCATTCAGGTCCATGTCCACGAGCACGTATCCCGGATAAAGCCGCCGAGTCACGGTGACGCGCTTGCCCTTCCGAATCTCGACCACGTCCTGGGTCGGGACCAAGGCGGCACGTATTTCCTTGTCGTCAGAGCCTTTCTGTTCCTCGATACACCGCTGAATCAGCTTCTGGACCTTGTTCTCGTGCCCGGAATAGGTCTGAACCGCGTACCATGTCGACTCAGCCATGATTGTCATCGTTCCTGCTCGCTCAAGCGCCAAAGATCCCCATGATGAAGCCGATGACCGTCCGAGAGGCCACGTCCATGATCCAGATAACTGCGGAGATCAGGATCACGAACAGAATCACGACCAACGTCGCGCTCTGGAGCTGTTCTTTGTCCGGCCACGTCACCTTGGAGAGTTCGTCCCAGCACTCCTCGATGAAGTCGCGCGTCGCCCCGATTTTAGATCCGATAGCCATCCGCTACTTGGTCTCTTTGTGCATCGTGTGCCGCCTACAGCGACGGCAGTATTTCTTGTACTCGACCCGCTCAGGGTGCAGACGCTTGTTCTTCTTCTGGTCGTAATTGCGCTCCTCACACTCAGAGCACCCCAGTGTAATCCTCTCTCGCGC
>CAUZVZ010000082.1:0-12751 GCA_963583605.1 Gemmatimonadales bacterium UBA6960 | reverse complement strand
GTCGAGTTCCTTCGGGAACACGAGGCGATGCTCGACGTACCGGACCCCGATTTCTCCGATGCTCGCTTACGCTTGGCTGGCACGTCGTTCGTCTTGGTCGAGTGGCAACGCCTTCAGATTCCTCCGATGACGGAGCCGGTGATTGAGCGGCGGGCGGATGAGGGGTACCATCCGATCCTTGCGCACCCGGAGCGGTATAAGGGAATCAAGCAGAACTTGGATCGCGCGGGAGCATGGCGAAGCGCCGGTGCGTTTCTTCAAGTCAACCACGGGTCCTTGGCTGGACGTTATGGTTCTGATGCGTGTGAAGTGGCGTCTGAGCTTCTTGCCGTGGTTGGGTGGATCTTCTGTCGAGCGACTCAGAGGAGTTCTTCACGGCGCACGACGGTCTGGAACAGTTCCGGCTCCTCACAGTGAGTAATCCAGGGCGCGTCATCCGGGACGAGCCGCCGCTACCGGTTCCCCAGTTACGGATTCGCGAGGGGATCTGGGATCGGTTCACGAGGATCTTCAAGGGATAAACAGGTACCGAGCCAGATGAATCAATCGAGCGATTTGATCGAACTGTCTGAGTTGGCGGCGGTTTGTGCACAGGAGTTAGCGGAGCCGATCACGCAGGCTGGCTCAATGGTCCAAGAAACGCTGGAACGGGGCGGTACTCTTTTCTTCTGCGGTAATGGGGGCTCTGCCGGGGATGCGCAGCACTTGGCGGCGGAATACGTGATTCGGTTCAAACGGACCCGGGGACCGTTACGGGCTCTGGCACTCACGACGGACACGTCGGTCCTTACGGCGGGCGCCAACGACTTCAGCTTCGCGGACGTGTTCGCCCGCCAGGTCGAGGCGCTGGCGCGTGAGGGCGATCTTCTTTTTCTCCACTCCACTAGCGGAGAGTCGGAGAATCTTCTGCGAGCGGCGGCAGCGGCACGAGACGCTCAAGTGAGCACCGTGGCCCTTCTTGCCCGAGGCGGCGGGCGCCTGCGGCAGGAAGTAGATCTCGCGCTCGTCATTCCCACCGAGACCGTCGCTCGAGCGCAGGAATTGCATCTCGCCATCGGGCATGCCATCTGTGAGAGCGTCGACCGCCATTTCGCCGAGGGCTCCTCGTAGGGTAATGGATTTCGAGGTATCCCCGCCCGATCAGGTCCTCTGGATCTGGCGCACGCTCGAGGATGCTGGATTCGAGACTTGGGTCGTCGGGGGAGCGATTCGCGACGTAATGCTCAGTCGGCCCGCGGGCGATTGGGACTTCGCGACGAAGGCTCGTCCGAAGCAGATCATGGATACTTTCCGCCGGACCGTGCCCATCGGCGTGGATCATGGAACGGTCGGCGTTCTCGTTCCCGACGGAACGCTCTATGAGGTCACGACCTTTCGACGCGATGTCGAGACCTTCGGTCGGCGCGCCGTCGTGGAATTCGCCGACAGTATCGAAGAGGATCTTTCGCGGCGGGATTTCACGCTCAATGCGCTCGCGTGGCACCCTGGCCGAGACCAGCTTCTCGATCCATGGAACGGCACCACCGATCTGGGCGAAAGCATTCTCCGGACCGTTGGGGAACCCGCGGAGCGTTTCGCTGAGGATCTACTCCGCGTGCTGAGGGCGCTTCGGTTCGCCGGCCAATTCGGACTGACGATCGAAGCCGGAACATGGGGGGCGCTTCTCGCCGCAGTCCCAGAACTGGCTTGGTTATCCGCCGAGCGGATTCGAGAAGAGATGATGAAGCTGTTATCGCAGGGGGACAGTCCTTCAGTCGCGCTGGGTCTCTATGCCGAATCGGGAGTGTTCGCGGAGCTTTACCCAGAACTCGACCTAGGGCGCCCCCTCGTCGGTGTGGAAGCGGATGCACTCGCCCATACGTTGCGGGCCTGCGATGCTGTGCCCCGCACTCGGCCGTTGGTACGCCTTTCGCTCCTGATGGCGCTCGCCTCAGCGAGCGAAGGACAGAACGACATACGTGACGAGAGACGTCGTGCTGTCGAGAGCTTTATGGGGCGGCTTCGGTTCTCCAACGCTGATAGCAAGCGGGTAGCGGCGGTGGCAGCGAGCCTATTCCCCGTTCCTTCGTCCGGAGAGCCTGCGGCTCTCCGGCGCTGGCTCAATCGGGTGGGACCCGAACACTTTCCCGACATCGCACGGGCTTGGCTCGCGGGGGCTCGTGCGCAGGAGAAGTCAGAGCGAGAAAACGCGATCCGTCGGGTGACCTCTCTCCGGGCGATTCTCCACGCGCGTCCGCCGCTCACGATCGCCGCCCTCGCGCTGGACGGCTCCGATCTCAAGGAGTTGGGTCTTCCGCCGGGGCCGCAATTCGGCGAAATCCTTCGATTCCTTTTGGAGGAGGTTCTCGACCGTCCTGAGGTGAACAACCGGGCCGACCTCGAAGCTCTGGCCCTGAAGGGCGGCTTTCTCATCGACGCCCCCCCGGATCTACCGTCTTAGCGTGGTGTCCCAGAAGTATCTCGGCCACCCCTCGGAGGTACCATCCCTACCCAGCTGATCGACAACCGTGTGAGCGTGGATCGCGCCGTACTCGTCGGGGCTCCACTGAAGACCCTCGATGAGGGCATCGCCCGAGAGCATCTCGAGGAGTTGACCCGGTTGACCGACACGGCGGGTGGTCAGGTCGTCGACGTCGTCCGTCAACGGATCGAAACCCCCCATTCACGCTTCTACATCGGGAAGGGCAAAGTCGATGAGATTCGCGACTGCGTGAGCGCCGCGGACGCCGATCTCGTGATCTTCGACGACGAACTCACGCCGGCGCAGGGTAAGGCCCTTGAGGATCGCATCGGTGTTCGCGTTCTGGACCGGGCGGAGCTCATTCTCGACATCTTCGCTACTCGCGCTCGCTCCGGCGAAGCCAAGATGCAGGTCGAATTGGCGCAGCTTCAGTACTTGCTCCCTCGGCTGAAGCGAATGTGGACGCACCTTTCGCGGATCCGGGGTGGGGTGGGCCTTCGAGGGCCCGGAGAGACGCAGCTCGAGTCGGATCGGCGTTTGATCGGACGCAGAATCGCCGATCTCCGTAAGAAACTCGAAACCGTGACCCATGGTCGCACCATCCAACGGCAATCGAGAGAGGGCCAATTCCGAGTGGCGCTCGTCGGATATACGAACGCGGGAAAATCTTCACTACTTCGCGCGCTTTCCGGAGCGGATCTCTTCGTCGAGGATCGCCTCTTTGCGACGCTCGATTCCGCGACACGCGCGGTGGACCTCGGTGAGAGATTCGAAGCTCTCGTTACGGACACGGTGGGCTTCATTAGAAAATTGCCACACCACCTTGTTGCGTCGTTCCGCTCGACGCTCGAAGAGGCCCGGGAGGCGGATGTCCTGGCCCACATCATCGACGCGTCGCACCCGGGCTGGGAAGAGCAAAAGCGCGTCGTCGAAGACGTACTTGTTGACCTCGACTTGGGGGACCGCCCTCAGATATTGGTCTTCAACAAGGTGGATCGTCTGACCCACGCCGAGGAGGAAGCGCTCAGCAGGCGCGTCCGGGCGTTCGACGAAACACCCGCAGTTTTCCTGTCCGCGCTTCGACCAGAAACGCTCGAGCCGCTCCGGGCCCTGTTCAAGGCGCGAATTCGAGGCGGGCTTCGCCATCTCTCGCTGCGGGTCGGTGCACACGATGGAGAAACTCTTGCGATGCTCTACCGGGAAGGGGAAGTACTCAGCCAAACTCAAGACGGAAACGTTATCGAGTTGGAGGTTCGTCTACCCCTACCGCTGGCCGGCCGACTTCTTCAGCAGCCGAGCGTCGAGTTGGCCCGGGACCACGGGTCGCCCACATGAAGGCAGGACTGTGGACCTGTGTGGCGGGCCGGTGCTCTCGCACACGGCGGAAGCGCCCAGATCCGATTACATTTTGGCCGGCGTTCCAAACGCGGCTCGCTCCACTTCTTCAACAGGCCTCTGAGGTACTCGCATGAGGTTCTACGTCAATGTCGATCACGTTGCGACCGTCCGTGAGGCGAGACGGACCGACGAGCCCGACCCGGTCCGGGCAGCGATGCTCGTGGAGCTTGCCGGAGCGGATGGTATTACGGTCCACCTCCGGGAGGATCGCAGGCACGTGAGTGAGCGCGACGTTCGCGTTCTCATGGACACCGTCCGCACGGGCCTGAACCTCGAACTTGCTGCGGCCACGGACGTTCTGGATATCGCATGCGATCTGAGGCCCATGCAGGCGACGTTGGTGCCGGAGAGTCGTGAGGAGGTCACCACCGAGGGTGGGCTGGCGCTTGGTGAACAGGGGGTCCAAGCCGCGACCGTCGAGGCGATAAAGAGGCTCTCATCGGCGGGGATAAGGACTTCGCTCTTTGTCGATCCGGATGAAAAGACGCTCGGGATATCGGCGGATCTCGGAGTCACCGCTGTTGAGTTACACACCGGAGAGTACGCCAACGCTGCGGACCCCCGAGAGCGGGAGGCTCAGTTGGCACGGCTTCGCTCAGCGGCTGAGACCGCCGTTGGCCTGGGTATGGCCGTGCACGCGGGTCACGGCCTCACGTATGAGAATGTCACTCCCGTAGCGGCGATTGCCCCGATTGAAGAGCTGAACATTGGGCACTCCGTCGTCTCACGGGCCGTCCTTGTTGGCATGGAGCGTGCGGTTCACGAGATGGGCGATCTCATCCGCGAAGCGAGGAGCGGAGTCGTAAGCTCTTGAAGATGGGTTGGAAGTTCGCCCTAGGCATCGGCGTCAGCGTGTTCTTCATCTGGTGGGTGCTTCGGGGCGAAGATCCGGCCGAAATCATTGCGCAAATCTCGCAGGCGAACCCCTGGTATTTTCTGGCTTCGGTGTTCGTCGGTACGGCGGGATACTTCGTGCGGGCTCTGCGTTGGAAGGTGCTACTCCATCCACTCAAGCCGAACACCGCGCTTCGATCCAGGTTCGCGGGGGTCAGCATCGGCTTCGCGATCAACAACACCTTCCCCGCACGCCTGGGTGAACTGGCACGGGCGTTCGCGTTGGCTCGTGTCGAGTCGATCACGTTGTCGGGTTCGCTCGGAAGCCTGGTGGTGGAGCGGTTCCTGGATTCGATCGTGCTGATCACGATGTTCTTGGTGCCGATGGCGCTCCCCTCGTTCCCGGGTGCCGAGGGACTCTTTTCCGGGGCGTTCGGAGGTGTGCTGGGCTGGACGTTTGGTCTGCTCCTGGTCTTCCTCGCGGGCTTGGTTGCGCTGCTGATTTTCCCGGAGCCCATCGTCCGGCTGGCTGAGCGAACATTTGTCCGGTTGCCCGGAGTGTGGGGTCCGCGAATGGTCGATGCACTCGAGTCCTTCCTCCGTGCTCTGAAAGTGCTTCGGAACCCTGTGTTGCTGATCCAGGCCATGGCGTGGAGCTACGCGTTCTGGCTTTGGCACGGCCTCTCGTTCTGGCTCGGATTCAAGGCGTTCGGTATCGACGTCGGCTTTGCAGCGGCCGTCTTCACGGAGGCGGTGGTCGGCATCGCCGTTGCCATCCCGGCCGCACCTGGCTTCTTCGGCACGTTTCAGCTCGGCGCCGATCTGGCCCTGAGCGGTGTCTATGGGGTGGCTGAGCCGGCGAGCCTGGCGTTCGCTTTCGGGTACCATCTCGGAGGATTCTTCCCCATCACGATCATCGGGTTGTATTACGCGTGGAAGATCGGGTTCTCAGTCGGAGATTTACGCGGGGGCGATGGGAGTGTGCTTCTCCCCGGAAGTGAAGTACAGAGTGGGATCTGACGGCGCGTCTGTGCGAGTCGCGGCACCAGCCAAGGTCAATTTGTACTTGAGGCTCCTCGCGAAGGAGCGGTCCGGTTACCACCAGCTCGAGACGCTCTACAGCGCGGTCGACTTCTCCGACGAGATTGTGCTTCACCGCACTGAGCGGGGTGTCTCTGTCGAGGTGGAGGGGTACTCGGTCGGCCCTGAGGAAGAAAACCTGGTGTATCGGGCCGCTGACGCTCTACTCGATGCGGCGGGTTATCCAATGGGTGTGCACGTTCATCTCACGAAGAATATTCCCGTCGGGGCTGGGCTCGGTGGAGGGTCTTCCGATGCAGGGGCGACGCTGAGGGCCCTCAACACATTGCTCGCACAGCCGTTTTCGGCGTCGGCGGTCCTACAGATTGGGGGACGACTGGGAGCGGACGTGCCGTTTTTCGCCTCCGGGGCCGGAGCCGCGCTCGCTTGGGGAAGGGGGGAGCGTCTGCTCCCGCTACCGGACCCGCCTCGCCTCTCCGTCCTACTGGCTCTCCCATCGCTCCGTGTCGCTACCGCAGAGGCTTATGAATACGTGAGTGTTCCAGAGCGCATTGTGCCGGCGACCCTGGCTCTCGACGCGTTTGGCCGGCCGGAGACATTGGCGGCTCTGACGGAGAATGACTTCGAAGCCAGCGTGTTCGAACGCCATCCGGAGCTCAGCAAACTCAGAGAAGCCGTCCACGAAGCGGGCGCATTCACGGCTCGACTCTCGGGAAGCGGGGCGGCGCTCTATGGCCTGTTCAACGATCGCGAGACGGCGGCGGGGGCCAGTGCGTCTTTGTCCGCGTCGTGGGCCGACGTGCGGTTCGTGGTTACCGAGACGTTGGCGTCCCAGCCTGAGCCTGTTACCGGATCCGTGAATCCATAAGCTCGGGTTGAACGAATCGAAGGCCTCAGGTAGGATTGATCACCCGCTCAAGAAGGCTGTTGAAGAAATACACGAGCCGATTGAATAGAAGCGGTCAGACTGACAATCCTTATGGCCCGTCGTCTAATGGCAGGACACCGGTTTTTGGCACCGGCGGTGATGGTTCGAATCCATCCGGGCCAACTTTATGGGAGTTGGGTTCGCACCCTCGTCGCCCTTGTGTGCGCGTGGGCGGTCCCGCTTGGGCTCAGCGGTGCTCCCAGTCGCTCGTCCCCCGCTCTACCTCTGGTGTCTCCGGTTCTCCAGCGGCAATCTGAGCCACTCTCTCCTCCCGACTCGCTCCGTGTCCGTAGCCAGGCGGAGGACGCCCAAGAGCGCTTCGAGCGACTCCGCCGGCGCCTGCTGCCCGACGTACGAGCGGACGGAGGCCGCCCCTGTGAGGAGAGAATCGGACGTCTTTGCCTCTGGCACGGAGGAGAGGACGATTGGGAGCCAGTGCCGGATCCTTCCGATCTGGTCGACGCTCGGAATGATCTGCTTGAAGCGATGGCCGCGGCCGCGGATCACATACCCGCAGATGAATGGATTCTCGGTCAGCGGATTCGTTACCTCGGTGAGGCGGGCCAGTGGGAGGATGCCGTACGCTTGGCTCAGGCTTGCGGCGGTTCCGCCTCGTCGTGGTGCAGCGTCCTCGAGGGCTTCGCGCTCCACGGGATGGGCCGTTACGGGATGGCGTTGGAGCGCTTCCGTCGCGGGCTCGAAACCATGGATCCGGAAGAGGCGCGGAAGTGGAAGGACCCCTCGATGCTGCTCGACGGCGAGGGCTCAGGCGTTCTCGACGATGCCCCGGACGAGGACCAATGGGAGAATGTGAGGGCAAGGGTGTGGACTCTAGCCGATCCCCTCTACCTGGTCGCGGGCAACGACCGTGAGTCCGAGCATTACGCTCGTTGGACATTCTCGAAGATGAGCGACGGTGCGCGAAACGCCTGGGGAATGCGTTGGGGAGATGATCTGGAAGAGATCACCCTACGTTACGGCTGGGAGCGTGGTTGGGAGCGGGTTCGCCCGGAGGTCGGCGCTGGGAGAGACGTCCTGAGCGTGATCGGGCATCAACTGCCGAATGGGAAGGAATTTACTCCGCCCGGTCGAGTTCTCGAGGGGCCGTCGACGCCGTTGCCGGGTGCTTGGATCCTGGAAGAGGAGCGTCCACGAAGTGCCCACGTGCCCGCATATGCTCCCTCGTTCCTGCCGGGCATCGCTCAGGTCGCGGTATTCCACCGAGGAGATTCGATTGTGGTGGCCGCCTCTACCGAATTGCCGGCGAATCCCGATACGGTGCCGAAGGGCGCCACGAGCTGGCCACTTATGGGAAATGACGCTGTTGCCGAGGGACCCATTCCCTGGCCGCAACCCCCGTTGCTCGACGGCCCTGAACAGTTCGGGCTCTTCGTTGTGGATGAGATGGGCCGGATCAGCGGGACGAGTAGAGGTCCATGCGAGGGTGCCCTCCATCTCACAGTGGCGGCTGGAACATATTTACTGAGCGTGGAGGCATGGGCCCCAGAGGAGGGACTGGGCGGACGCATTCGACACGGGATTTCGACCGAGGTGATTCCCGATGATCTTGCTACCCTTTCGGATCTCATCCTTCTGCACCCGAGGGATTCTCTCCCGGAGAGCCTGTTTTTGGCTCTCCCGTCGATGCGGTCTTCCGCTCGGCTGGAGACGGATGCACCACTGGTCGTGGGTTGGGAGGTCTTCGGGTTGAGCCCGAGGCAAGAGGACGTCTCCTTCCAGTTGAGCTTCTATAAGGAAGGGGAGGGTTTCTTCGGGAAAATCGGCCGTTGGTTGGGCTTGGGTGGCCGGGAAGAGCCGCTTCGGATCGTGTGGAGCGAACCCGGCCCGTCCGACATGAGCCCCTGGTTCCGATCGATCGAAGTCACGATCCCCGAGGTGGATCCAGGGGAATATCTCTTCCGGCTCAAGGTCACGACCCTGGGCCGCGGGGAGTTGGTCCGAACACGCCTGGTCGAGATCGTTCCGTAATGCCATGAAGGCAACGAGAAGGCCTCTAAACACAGGAGGTTCGGCGTTGACGCCCCCACCGACACAGTCTAACTTTTTAGGCTGTTGCCGTTTGGCGCACCCCCCATTTGAGATTCATGGACAACACGTTTCGCAGAGGTCCGCTTCTCCTCCTTGCCGGGCGGGCTAACCACCCCTTGGCGGCCGAAATCGGGCAGCTCCTCAGGGAGAACCCGGATCAGGTCACGATCCGGAACTTCTCTGACGGCGAGATCTTCGTCCGCATCGACGATAATGCGCGTGGGCGAGACGTATTCATCATTCAGCCCACCGTCGCTCCCGCGGACACGATCATGGAGTTGCTGCTCCTGATCGACGCCGCGAAGCGCGCTTCCGCCGCACGGGTGACGGCGGTCGTGCCGTACTTCGGATATGGGCGGCAAGATCGGAAAGACCAGCCACGAGTGGCGATCGGCGCAAAACTCGCGGCGAATCTCATGGTGGCTGCCGGTGCCGACCGGATGATCGGCATGGATTTCCACCAGCATCAGATCCAGGCCTTTTTCGACATCCCTGTGGATCACCTGTATGCGGCGCCCATCCTAGCCCGGTATTTCCACGATAAGAATCTGACCGACCTCGTCGTGGTTGCCCCTGACGTCGGGTCGGCGAAGATGGCGCGCGGCTTCGCCAACCGGCTCGATGCGGCGCTCGCGATCATCGACAAGCGGCGCCCGGGGCCCAACATGGCCGAGGTCGCGAATGTGGTCGGCGACGTGGATGGTAGAACGTGCTTGCTCATCGACGATATGGTGGACACGGGTGGTACACTCGCCAACGCGGTCGTGGCTCTCAAAGAACGTGGGGCGACGCAGGTCTTTGCGGGAGCGACGCACGCGGTCCTCTCCGGCTCCGCCGTCGAGAAGCTCGCAGCCGCTCCACTGGAGGAATTCGTGGTGACGAATACTATCCACATACCTGAGGAAAGGTGTTTCGAGGGCCTCAAGATTTTGTCGGTTGCCAGCCTGTTCGCAACGGCGATCGAATGTGTTCACGAAAATAGATCGGTGAGCCAGCTCTTCGAGATGGCGGCCAAAGCTGAGTCGGGGTGGCTGACTGACTGACTCAGGACCACAACCACTGAGCAGGAATAGGGAAGATGACAGGCAAGGATGGACTGACGGCACGGCGTCGGAACGAAACGGGAAAGGGGGCGGCAAGACGACTGCGGGCGGCGGGGCAGGTTCCTGCGGTGCTCTACGGTAGGGATCAAGAGCCCGTTTCGCTCACGCTCGACTCGAAGGAGGCGCTCCATCTCTTCCACTCCATTTCGGTGGAGAACACGATCGTCAACGTTCGGATCGATGACGATAAGGAGGAGTTGGAGACCCTGGTGCGGGAAATCCAGATGCACCCGTTCCGGCCCGACCTCGTCCACGTGGATTTCTACTGCATCGAACGGGGTGTGGCCCTTGAAGTCGATATTCCGGCCAACTACATCGGCACGCCTGCGGGCGTCCGTGATGGTGGCAGTTTGGAGGTGATTCTCCATGAATTCCGAGTCAAGTGTCTTCCCTCCCAAATCCCCGAAAGCATCGACGTCGATGTCTCGGCACTGGACATCGGTGATTCGATCCATGCCAGCGAGATCTCGACGGAGGAAAGCGTGGAGCTTCTGACGGATCCGGGTCAGACGGTCTGTCTGGTGTCTGCGCCGCGGGCGGAGGAAGAGATTGAAGCCGATCTCGAGGTGGATGAGGAAGGCCTCGAGGGTGAAGAAGGCGCTGAGGGAGGGGCTGTGGAGGGTGATGATTCAGCGGCCGAAGAAGACTCAGACGACTGATCGCTTCCAGGGAATCGAGACGTGATGGTGGTGGTCGGGCTCGGGAACCCTGGGCCCTGCTACGACGACATGCGCCACAATGTCGGTTGGTGGGTCGTCGACCGGCTCGCGTATGACTGGGGCTTCGGCTCCTTTGAAAAGGAAGGCCGAAGCCTGCGGACGGGCGGATTGGTGGGGGACGCCTCGGTACTCTTGATCAAGCCGACCACGTTCATGAACCGAAGCGGTGCCGCGCTAGCGGGTATCGACGGACTGGATGAATGCGATCTCGGTGCGGATCTTCTCCTCGTGGTCGATGATGCAACATTGGACGTGGGCCGGGTACGGTTCCGCCCCGGGGGAGGAGACGGGGGACATAAGGGCCTGCGGTCGGTCTCCGGTGTGCTGGGTACGGACTCTTACGCGCGTCTGCGGTTGGGCGTGGGCGTGGCGCCCGAGGGAGCTGACCTGTCCGATTGGGTCCTTTCCCCGATGAGCGAGTCCGACGAGTCCACGGTGGTCGGGCTTCTGCCTGAGTTGAGTGAGGCCGTAGGAGTTTGGATCAGTGACGGTATCCAAGAAGTGATGAACCAATTCAATCGGTGACCCGCTCGAGATCGGTGTGGGCGCCACCAACAAGCAAGCATGAGGACCCCGATGAGTGATTTCGCGACAGTTTCGAGTTGGGCTTGGGCTATGGGCCTTGTGGGTCTAGCTCTGGCCGGCTTTACCTATCGTTACGTAAAGAGCCAGCCCAGTGGAAGCGAGGCCATGGGTGCATTAGCTGAGCAGATCCACGACGGCGCGATGGCGTTTCTCCGCCGTGAATACTCGATGCTGGCGGTTTTTGTGGCAGTGGTCGCGGCTCTGTTGGCGTGGGCCGTGTCGCCTCACACGGCCGTGGCGTACCTCATCGGCGCCGTCTGCTCAGTCATGGCCGGGTTCTTCGGCATGAAGTCCGCCACCAGGGCGAATGTCCGGACCTCAGCGGCGGCCAACCAGGAGGGCGCTGGTAAGGCACTTCGGGTCGCATTCTTTGGTGGGGCCGTCATGGGACTCTCCGTGGCCGCGCTCGGTCTCGTGGGCATCGGAGCGATCTACTGGTGGTATGGAGCCGGGGCCATCGGGGCCTCAGAGCACTCACGGTTTTCTGAGATCGTCGCAGGCTTTGCAATGGGTGCGAGCACGATCGCGCTCTTTGCCCGCGTTGGCGGCGGCATCTACACGAAGGCGGCCGATGTCGGCGCGGATCTCGTGGGTAAGGTCGAAGCCGGCATCCCGGAGGACGATCCACGAAACCCCGCTACCATCGCCGACAATGTGGGCGACAACGTGGGCGATGTAGCCGGAATGGGTGCGGATATCTTCGAATCGTACGTGGGCTCCGTGATCGCCACGATTGCGATCGCAGCCACTTCGTCGGCTCTCGCGGGGAGCGTCGGAAACGCCATAGCCCTCCCCATCGTGACGATCATGGTTGGGTTGCTCGCTTCGCTCGTCGGCATCGGCATGATGAAGGTGCTCGAGCGCACCGATCCGGCGGCTGCCCTACGGAACGTCACGTTCATCGCCGCCGCTCTTTTCCTCGCGGCGATGTTCTTTGTGGTGCGCTCCATGGACTTCAGCATGGTCGTCGACGGGCGGACGTATCCGGCTCTCGGACCCTGGTTCGCTATCCTGTCTGGAACGCTGGTGGGTACCGCGATTGGTTTGGTCACCGAGTACTACACGTCCTCGAGGCCGGTTCGAAGGATTGCCGAAGCCAGCGAAACGGGGGCGGCGACCAACCTGATCACCGGATTGGCCGTAGGTATGGAGTCGACGGTGATTCCCATGCTTCTCATTTGTGTTGCCATCTTCGCTTCCTTTCAATCGGCTGGCCTGTACGGGATCGGCATAGCGGCGGTCGGCATGCTGGCGACAGTCGGTGTGACGATGTCGGTCGACGCGTATGGACCGATCGCGGACAATGCGGGCGGAATCAGCGAGATGAGTGGACTGGGTCCGGAAACGCGGGCGATCACGGACTCCCTGGACGCGATCGGAAATACGACGGCTGCGCAGGGCAAGGGATTTGCCATCGGCTCTGCGGCCCTCACGGCTCTCGCTCTTTTCTCAGCGTACGCCAGTAAGGTGGGACTCGACCAAACCGGCATCGACCTCGTGAATCCGTTGGTCGTGATCGGGTTGTTCATCGGTGGGTCGCTACCCTTCTTTATCGCCGCGCTCACGATGACGGCCGTCGGCCGCGCGGCGCAGGGGATGGTCGAGGAGGTCCGGCGGCAGTTCCGTGAAAGAC
>CAUZVZ010000081.1:0-12782 GCA_963583605.1 Gemmatimonadales bacterium UBA6960 | reverse complement strand
TCTCAGGGCCGGCTCTGGGTGGCGGACCGGGGCAACCACCGCCTCGAGATCTATGACCAGGCGGGCAACTACCTAGAATCGCGCTATCAGTACGGGCGCATCAGCGACCTCTTCATCACTGAGGACGAGATGGTGTACGCCATCGACTCCGAGTCCAACCCGATCCGGCACATCAACTGGAGGGATGGCGTCCGCATCGGGCCCGTCGATCGGGACGTGCTCGTGGGCTTCATTCCGCCGTGGGAGTCCGACAGCCGGCCGCAGCAGGGCGTGACGGGTGAGGGCGTGGGAGTGGACGAGGACGGTAACGTCTACGTGGCCGAGGGACCGTCCTCGCTCAGTGATGCGGGCTCCGCGTTCACGAAGTATCTGGTGCCCGGTATGTAGCGTCAGGGATCACGAGACTGGAAGCCAACCTTGGTGGATTGGGTGCAGGCTCGGTGGCGTTGGTTGATCCACTCTGTCCTACGAGGCTCGACGATCGTCGCGGCGTGGACGTTCGGAAATGGCGCGCTGTCGAAGAGGAAGTCGGCTCGCAGCACGCCCGGGGACACCGCCTGGGGGGCTGCGGACGCCGACACGCTCATGCCGAGCATCAGAATGAAGACCAACATCGGGATGAGCTTCCGCACGGGATCCTCCTCGCTGATCTTATCGCTGCGGTCATGAAGCGATAAATGCACGGAGACCTCTTCTGAGCCCGGACCAGAACTCAGCCCAAGAGCATGGCCCAAAGGGTGCATGCCATCTGCGCTAGTTGGCTAGCGGGTTGGGTCGAACCTGGAACTTGATGATCCCAGGCTTGACTCCCCTGCCGCCCTCGATGTGCCACGTGACCGCCGCGCCGTAGGTCGCCCAAACACCGCGACCCTTCCACCCGCCGTCCGGGTCGTCGATACGACCGTCGAGCCCGCGGCTGAAGAAGCCCTGCGGATACGGCACGCGCATGACGACCCACTCGCCCGTGTCCGGCATGAGCGCCAGTAACGCATCGGAGTTCGACCCGTTGGCGATCGGGATGTTGTCGCCCAGACCCAACGTATTGTGCTGGTCCACCCAGTTGTAGTAGTGGTAGTCCGCTCGCAGCGGCGGATCGGTGTTCTGGATCGTCGGGCCCGGTGTCGGATAGAGCGTCCATCCCTCGACGCAGTGGCGCCCGTCGAGGATCTCCGGTCCGTTCACGTCGCACTTCGTCCGGTCGAACGAGGCGAAGTGGCTGCTGCCTGAGAGCGCCGTCCAGACGACGCCGTCGCGGTCGATGTCGAGGCCGCGCGGGCCGAATCCGGTCTCGTCCTCCGGCACGCTCGGGTCGAGCACCGACGGCACCTCATACATCTCGCTGAGGCAGGTCTCCGGCGGGTTGTCGCCGGTGTCCAGGCGCATTAGCTGACCCGGGTACTGCGTCGAGGAGAGCCAGACCACCGTGCCCACCTCGGGGTCGGCCACGAGGCCATAGCTGCCCGCGACCACGCGCGTGTCCCTGCTTGGGTCGAAGTTCCCACTCCCGGGCTCGTTCCATGGCTTCGTGATCCTGCCGTCGCCGTTGGTGTCGATGACGGTGGGACACCAGCCCTGCGAGAACTGCTCGTCGCCCGTCTCATCGAAGACGTCGGTGTCGATCCACCCGACGACCTGGCCGCCGCCACTGAAGAAGAGCGTGTTGTCATTGTCCTCGGCGAACTGCAGATGGTGCGTGCCGAAACAGGTGTCGATCATGACGAACCTCTCGGTCGGCGGGTCGTAGTAGATCGCGGACCGCCCGCTGTTCGCCATCGGATAGTACATCGCGTACTTGTTGTCCGACCCTTCCTGGCACCACTCGGGGTTCTGACGACCCCGGATCGCCGACGTCATCCAGACCCGCCCTTTCTGGTCCATCATGGGGTTGTGCGGGTTGGCCGGGTCGTCCCAGATCAGCTCTTCCCCATAGAACCGTGACGGGACCGGCATCGACGGCGGAATCATCGGCCGCACGGTCGCTGGATCGGCCAGCAGCGGGATCTTGAGGTTGGTCGCCACGTGCGTCACCGGGTCGAGAATGGCGAGCTCGTCGTTCGAGATGTTCACGCCGTAGACCGGTCCGTTGGCGTTCACGGTCGGGTCGCGCTTGTCGGACGCGATCTCGTCGTGGATGTAGTCGACCTCGGTGCCCCACTCCCACATCGTCGTGACGACGTTGCGCTCGACGCCCTGCGGACGGGGCGGCCTGGGTGGAAGCGCGCCCGACGCGATCCGGTCGCTCCAGTCGGCGAACATCTGCAGCCCACGCTGGCGGCCGAATCGGTTCATGACGTTGCTCATCTGCCCGCCCCGCTGCCCCATCTGGACCCGGTAATCCCAAGCGGCAAGCGTCGAGTCGAACTCGTCGATGTTCTCGATCTCGCGGACGATCTGAGTGCCGAGTTGATGGCACAGCATGCAACCCTGCTTCTGGATGTCCACCCACTGGCCCTGCGTCGCGAGGCCCGTGGCGATCCCGTTGCCGCTCGGCCCGGTCCCGGGGAATTCGCTCGCATCAGGGGGCTCAATCAGTGAGTACCAGTAGTTGGCCGGATACACCTGAGCGGCTTCGGCCTCACTGGCCGCAGCGGTCGCCTGGAGCGCGATGTCGGTCCCTGGTGTCGCGTCGATCTTCGGCGAGTCGACGAGGCCGTACCCGCGGACCCAGACCATGTAGTTGGCTTCGGGGAGCTCTGGAATCAGGAAGCGCCCGCCGTCCCCGGTGACCACGGTCTTGACGAACCGTGTGCCCAGATCGTCGGTCTCGGCGATGACCCATACCCCTTCTTCCGGTCCATTGCCGCTCGTCACGACGCCGGTGATCTCGTTGCTCTGGGTGGCCTGACCAGACAGGGGGGTGACCCAGCCGACCGTGGCGGTCAGCAACGTGGCGGTGGCCAGCAGCCCCACTCTCCGTGTCTTCATGATGCCGTCCCTTTTGAGTGTGTCGCGGGCTTGAGGGCAACCTAGCTCCAGAGGAGCCCCTCCGCACCCAAAGGCGACGGCCGCGGGCACTTGGTTGCGTTTGTCTCCAGTGGCCCGACAGATTGAGCAGATCGCGCGAAGACCACACGACTTGCCGCCTGAAGGAGAACGTGATGAACAACACTTCGGTATTTAGTCGGGGGCTGGCGGTGGGTTTGGCCGCATCAGTGCTGCTCGGCTCGCCCGCCGCGGCGCAATACGGTGCGGTCAACGGGGAATGGCGGAGCTACGGCGGTGATGTGGGCGGCACGAAGTACTCGGCGTTAGACCAGATCGATGCCACCAACTTCAGCAGCCTCGAGCTGGCTTGGAGTTGGACGACGGTCGACGCCATGCTGAGCATGGAGATATCGGGGGGCGAATGGACCTCCAGTTCCGCCAACATCTTCGACGTCCTTCAGGAACGAACGGATGAGCTGTGGAGGGCCGACGCGCACCCTCGCATCTTCAACTTGAAAGCGACGCCACTGATGGTGGGGGACCAGCTTTTCCTGAACACACCGCTGTCGGTCGGCGTCTCCTTGGACGCCAAAACGGGCGAACCTCGGTGGATCTACAATCCCAAGAGCTACGAAGACGGCACGACGTCGATGACCGTGATCTGGAACCAACGGGGCGTGGCCTATTGGACAGACGGGACGGACGATGAACGGATCTTCTGGGGAACGGGCAACGGCTACCTCATATGTGTCGACGCGAAGACCGGACGGCCGTGCGCGGACTTCGGCGAGAACGGTCGTGTGGACCTGGTGGAGACACTTCCGAGGGCGACGCGTGGTGGTAGAGACTACCTGAACGCGCTGCTCTACTCAGTGCAATCACCTCCCCTGGTGATTCGAGACGTGGTCGTCACCCCCGTCTCTATCGCCGATCGCAGGATCACCAAGGAAGCCATCCCGGGCTGGGTGAGAGGTTGGGACGTGCGTACCGGCGAAGAGCGCTGGTCTTTCCACACGGTTCCACTTGAAGGCGAATTCGGGGTCGACACGTGGGAGGACGATTCGTGGGAGTACTCAGGCCACGCCAACGTTTGGAGCACCTACAGCGGGGACGAGGAACTTGGAATTCTGTATGCCCCCACAGGTACGGTGACCAACGACTTCTATGGCGGTCACCGCCTCGGGGCGAATCTGTTTTCGGAGTCGCTGATCGCCATCGACGTCGAAACGGGTGAACGGGTGTGGCATTTCCAGGCCGTCCATCACGGTCTGTGGGACTACGATTTTCCGACGCACCCGAACGTCATCGACATCACCGTGGACGGCCGTGAGATCAAGGCGATCGCCCAAGTATCGAAGCAGGGCTTCACCTATGTATTCGACAGGGCAACTGGAGAGCCTGTCTGGCCCATCGAGGAGCGGCCGGTCGATACGGAGACCAACGTGCCCGGCGAGGTGGTCTGGCCGACGCAACCCTTTCCGACGAAACCGGCGCCCTTCGATGGTCAAGGCGTGTCGATCGACGACTTGATCGACTTCACGCCAGAGCTTCGTCAGATGGCCATCGAAGCGATCCAACCTTATCGGTGGGGTCCCCTATTCGAGCCGATTTCACTCCACGAGGACGGGGGGACCCAAGGCACGATCCTACGGCCCGGGACGGGAGGCGCCGTGAACTGGACTGGCGCGGCCGTGGATCCCGAGACGGGGATCTTGTATGTGCCCTCGCACGACTCGTTCCAGATGATCCACCTGTACGAGCCGCAGCAGACGTTCCCGGGCCAAGCGACCGTCCGGTATACTCACGGCGGTCCAGGCGATACGCCCAGCATGCCCAACGGCCTGCCGCTGTTCAAGCCGCCTTACTCGAGGATCACTGCGATCGACCTCAATACGGGCGACCATATCTGGATGCAACCGAACGGCAATGGAGACGACGTCCGCAATCACCCAGCGCTCAGGGACCTGGATCTTCCTCCTCTCGGAGATAGAGTCGGACGCCCCAGCGGACCGGTGCTCACGAAGACGCTGCTCATCATGGGGATGGAGAGTGGCGGGAGCGACAATGGGCCGCAGCTGGTGGCGCGCAACAAGATGACCGGTGAAATCGTCGGCGCCATCGACCTGCCCGAAGTCGTACTCGGCACGCCCATGACCTACATGGTCGACGGCGAGCAGTACATTGCGTTGACCGTGAGTAGCAATCCCCCCCAGATGCTGGCGTTCAAGCTTCCCTAGCCGGGGGATCGAACAGTGAAACGTAGTGCGCTATTCTCCCTGGCGGGCCAGCACATCGCTGTTACCGTCCAGGGTAATCCACCCCGACTGGTTGCATCGGCCGTTGAGGGCCGGGGCCCGCTTGCAGGAGCACTGCTTCCCCCGCTACCGTGGTCAAGCGCCGCGACCCTTGGGCGAGACTTGATAATGCCAGCCAGCCGAGGGTTTGTCGGCCCGCCTATGGGCAGTTCAAAACACGGCGATAGGGTTCAACGGTGAACCCGTGCCCCCGGGGATCGCGAGCGGCGCGAGCATCAGGAGGAACTCCGACCGGCCTCTCTCGGCCGCCGCTGCGCCGAGCGCTTCGAGGTCACAGTTATCGATCATGTGGATCCCCAGATATAGGATGGCGAAATCGTGCACAGCCCCGGGCAGGTTCGAAGGCGAGACATACGTAGGATGGTCGCTTCCCAATACCGCGACATCGCGTTCTTTCAACCACGGGATCACCGACGGGTGGAGACCGGCCGACCGCCCCCCCCTCGCGCGGCCGCGAAGCCAAGGTCCTTCGGCCTCGCGTCGAGCCCACACACCTGTACGAATGAACAGCGCGTCACCGGAGGAGATTCGCACCCCGGTTTGCTCTTCCCACGCCTCCAAATCCTCCACGTAGATTGGAGTGCCCGGTTCCAGATACGGTAGGCCCCGGAACCTTGGAATGTCGATCAGGACGCCACGGGTGAGGACGCCGTCTTTGAGGTTGTGGATCGAGCTCTTCTCGTGTCCGCTTGCAAGAGTGGCTTCGGCGTCGGGCGTGTACCCGTCGAAGAAAGTCCCGTCGTCGTTGATATGAGCCAGTGCGTCGATGTGAGTGTGGGTGATACCGTGGTAACTGACGGCAAGCCGGTCCGAGCTGATACTGAGCATCTCATGTTCGTACGGCCGCGGATTGTCGATGGCCTGGACCGTATTCGCGTCCGAGGCCAGCGACACCGAAAACCCGTCCTGAACCAGAGCCACTGCCTGCAAACGCTTCTCTGGCGTAATCAGGTTCAAGGCCCCGATCTCACCGTCTTCCCCCCAACGTCCCCAGTTAGACAGTTCCAGCTTCCACTGTTCATACTGGGCGGGGGTGACATCCCTCTCGGAACTGCCACTCTGCAGTTGGCCGGAGGCGGGTCGGGTTGACGCGATGACCGAAATCAGCAGTACCGGGATGGATCTGGCGAGCAGCCCCATCATTGGTCCTACGCTGGTGTGGCTCGTCATGTGGCTCCTCGTGTGGCTCGATTCTGGAAGAGATCAACGCTCACATTATAGGCCCAACGATCTCCCTCGCCTCTCCCGTTAGCTCGACGATGTGCATGCCCGTATTCGCCCGATCCACGAGATAGATGTAACCGCGATCATCGACCTCCACGTTATTTGTCTGGATAGCGACCTTACACTGGTCCTGATCGGCTACAGTGATGCATCGTTCGTCGGTATTCTCGTCGATGGCGGGGACGCAATAGCCAACCTCGACGGGGTTGTAGGGGTCACGGATATCCACGACGCGCAGGCCCGCATTAAACCAGGTGACAAACAGGAGCTTGCCGTAGTAGATAGGCGTGGAATTCTCATGGGACGCATGGGCGCCGAAGCGTCCGCCTCGCTGGCAAAAGTCGCCGCTGGACTCAGGAACGTTGAAGCTGGAGACGGGCCATGGGTGCACTTCATCCGTAATTTCCACCATGAAGACCATCTGCCGAGCCTGGTCCGTGCATTCGTTTCGGGTCTGCTCGTTCACGATCGCGATGAAATCCTGCCGACCTATAGCCTGATCGTTGGCAAACTCTTCGAGTTGCATGTCGAGGATCGGCAAAGTCGTGTGGGCGCCCATGTAGTCCGGTAGCCTGAGTTGTCCGACCACGGGTGCGCTTAGCTCCTCTGGAGTCGGATTAGCAGGATCCGCGAGCGCGTCATTGATGAGGATGTCGCGATCCAAGATCGTAAGCACACCGCGTTCGGCCGTACCGTGGCCGCAATAGACGCGGTTTCTTTCCACCACGGAAACGCAGCCATGCAGCTCATTGGGGGCATCGCCGGGTGCGTCCGGCTGCTGTCCGTCCAGGCCGAAGTTGCGGATGAACTCCGGCTGCGACGGATCGCTCATGTCATAGATCTGCATCATGCGATCCGTACGCCAGCCAGGGACGCCCGATACGAGATAGACAATGCCCGTGTCGCACTCCCACCAGGACTTGTGGGTATCCGTCAGGCCGTCGACGACGAGACTCAGGAGTTCCGGCTGAGCGGGATCGGTCACATCGAAAACCTGATGGCAGGAGGAACCGGCTCGCAGCAAGTAGGCTCGGCCGGCTCAAGCGTTCGGTAGCTCGTCGCCCGTGCAAATTCGTACCATCTGGGCCCCTGAGCTGCCCCCAATGGGAGGGATGTGGTGAAGATAGACCGGATTCCCCGGGTCTGTGACGTCGACGATCGACGTCCCGTTCTGTTCGATGTCACCCGTTAACGTATTCAGAGTCTCCCCGGCATGATGCCCGACATAAGCGATCCATCGTTCTTCTCCGGCGACGATCTGTCGCTTGATCTCAGGCTGATAGGCCGTCCGGGCCTGAAGCGCTTCGTGACCGAGTAGGCGCACGTTGTCGCTCTGGGCTCGATTCGGGCCGTCAGGCCTGACCGTACTGGCCCAGAGACTCTGTTGGCTGACCGCCGCTAGGCTCCAGGCGCCTAACACGATCATCAGGAAGAGAGGACGGAGGAGTCTCGGGTGCCGTGAAGGCCGCATGGGTTCCCTCCAAAAGGGGGCGCACAGGCTCAGAGTCGATGACCCTGATAAGCATAGGCGATTCAGCAACGAGCGCAAAAGGGCTGATGGCTCAGTTGGCACTGTCACCTTGTGCGCGATAGCTCCCCATGTGCGGGTGGGCCGAGCATAACGGGGATGCGCCACTCTACCTCTGTATGACCGCCACCGCCTCGATCTCCACCAGGAACTCAGGCCGTGCCAGCCTTACGACTTGTACCAGGGTGCTCGCCGGCGCATGCGCCCCGAAGAACTCTGCGCGAACCGCCGCCGCCCCTCGGAACGCCTCGATGTCCACCGTGAAGATGTTGATCTTCGCAATATCGCTGAAATCCGCCCCCTGAGACGCCAAGACGGTCCTCATGTTCTGGAGCACCTGCCGAACTTGGGCCACCATGTCACCCAGCCCGACCAGGTTTCCGTCGGCGTCCACGGCGACCTGCCCCGCGAGGAAAAGTTGATCTCCTGCCCGCACTAGATGACTGTAGGTTGTCGGTTGGGTCATCCCCTCCGGGTTGATCCGCCGCAACTCCTGCGCCGAGGCGGCGTGGACGAACACGGCAAAGAGCAGCGCCGTGGACGGTACGCCAATAGGCATGCGCTTCATGATGACCTCCTTTGCGTCTAAGATCTTTCGATTCCCGTTTGTGCGTCCTGTCGTCCCGGCCGGTCTTCCGGGGCCGGTCACCAGACGGAGCGCACGTGCTCGTACTCGCGAATCGCGCGATACGGATACGCCACGGTAAGCTCGTGCTTATCGCGGCCACGCCCCGTACCTTTCCGAGTCACACACGGGAGCATAGGAGCGTAGATGAACGAGGGCCACACCGAACGCCTGGAGGCCGCGATCTCAGGTGAGAAATCACGAGACTGGAAGGCAACCCTAGCGGATTGGGTAGAGGCTCGGTGGCGGTGGTTGATCCTCGCTGTCGTGTTGTTATTTGCGTTCAACAATTTCGCGGGTCTAGCCGTTGGCATCATGGGACTGATCGCCTTCGCTAACCGTGTTGTCGGTCGCGTTCTGAAGGCGCAGAGAGTAGTTCAACAGGTCCAAAAGATTGTCAATGATCCCGATGACCGCCGAGAGGGCTAGTTGACCCACCAAGGAAGAAACAGGAGGCATGATGGGAGTTGAACGCGTGGGCCTTGCCCTTGTCCTGGCTGCCGGGCTCGCCGGCTGCGGCGCCGAGAACCAGGCACGAACGGCGGGCCAGATCGTTAAGGGTGGATCAGACGAGACCGGCGAGTACATCGCGGCCGCGAACTGGTGGAAGCCGGCCGCGGACCACACCGACCCAACCGCTTGCCCGAGCGGCCGCGGCGGCGGAGGCCGGGCGAACACCGGCCCGTGCTGGGTGTGGGGAGAGGTCTCGGGCGCAGCGGTGGACAACCCGGATCGGATCATCGTCGCGGTGTGGGGCGACCGGGACCAAGTATCCGGTCAAGGGAGGCCCGATGGCAGCAACTACGTGCTTGAAGTGGACGGAAACGGCGACCTCATAACCAGATGGGCCCAGTGGGACACCCTCTTCAACACGCCCCACCAAGTCTACATCAGCCCCTACGACCCCGAGCGTGCCATCTACATCATCGAGCGCGGCGGCAGGCAACCCGGCCCCAACGGCGTCGACGTGCACGAGGCCGTCTACAAGTTCAGCAACGATGGGAATACTCTGATCTGGAAGCTCGTCGACCCGGCGTCGAAGATGAGCCGCCAGGAACAGCGGGCGATGACGAACCTTCGGCCGACTGACTTCGGCGACCCCTCGGTGCTGACCTTTCTGCCGGACGGTCAGCACTTCCTTCTCGCCGACGGCTACCAGAACGGCCGGGTCCAGAAGTGGACCACCGACGGCGAGTGGGTGAGCGAGTTCGGTATGGTCGATCGCGACCCAGGCCCCGGCGGCGCTCCCGGCGAGTTCGATCTCTTGCACGGTATCGCGGTGGACCGCGCGCGGCGGATCTACGCGGGTGACCGTAACAACGACCGCATCCAGGTCTTTACCCCCGAGGGGGAGTTCATTGAAGAGTGGCCTGGCGTGATCGATCCAGTCGGGATCTACATCGACGAGAGCGAATCGGTCTGGGTCGTCTCCGCCGCGCTAAACCGCCTGCTCAAGTACGACACGCAGGGCCAGCTCCTGTACTATTGGGGCGCGTACGCACGGACGTCGGGCGGCTTCCCCGGCGGCTTCGCTCGCCCACACGAGGTCGACGTGGACCAGGAGGGCAACGTCTACATCACGAGCTGGGACTGGCCCGGCTATCTCAGCAAGTTCACGCCGAGGCCCGGCGCGGATCCGGCCAAGCTGATCGGTCAGAAGCTGGGTAGCGGGGGCTGATCGTCTCGAGCCTTACGACCTTATGACCTCCGTCACACCTGTGCGACCCTCCTCTTGTCGGGCGGGGAACACCCCAAGGTAGTGGCCGAACGCCTAGGGCATTCGAGTACCGTTATGACTATGGACGTCTACTCTCACGTTCTTCCCGATATGCAGGAAGCAGCGGCGAGTAAACTCGAGCGAATGCTGTTCGGGGCCTCGAAAAAGCTTGGAGCCTGAGTCTATGGCTCGTTCGATCCCGATGCTTGAGACGGATCTGAAGCGTTCAGCCTTGATGAAGAGGGTGCGGCAACGAGATACCGCACCCGAGCTCGCGGTCCGGCACATCCTGACATCCCTCGGAGCGCGATATCGCGTTAATGTGTCTGGGTTGCCGGGGAGCCCAGATGTGGTGAACCGTACCCGCGGAAAGGCGCTCTTTGTCCACGGCTGCTTCTGGCATTTCCACTCGGCGTGTAAGAGGGGGAAGATTCCAATACGAAACCGCGGGTTCTGGGAGCAGAAACTCCTTAAGAATAGACACCGTGACGAAAGAAAAGTCCGAGAGCTTGAGGCACTCGGGTTTTCCGTCGCTGTGATTTGGGAATGTGAGCTCTCTGAGGTGGGGCGTCTCACCTCCAGACTGATCAAACTTCTTCTTGGCGTTTGGGGAGACCCGGTCGGTGGTAGTAACTAGCAGTAGCTGGTCGATCTCCCTACGGCCTATGGCGTCCCCGTAGAACGTGCTCAGGTCTCCCCAGGTTAGACTCTGGTCAGGCCCGTAGCACTTCGCCTGGATGGCCCAGCGAGTTCCTTGGAGAGTCTCGGCTACGAGATCAATCCCGAGGTCCAACTTCAATTCCCCGCGATCAGGATAGTCGTCCCACAGCCAGACTTTCTTGAACTGACTACGTGTCTCTGGCGCGTTCTCGAGTAGCCACTTCACCGCCCGCTCAAACGTCTTGCCGCGACGGTCATTGTCGGGGATCAGTGCGATGTCAGAGAGTAGCTGGCGCATACCCTAATCCTGCCCCACCCCACTGAGGCCCGCAACTCAGGACGCGCAGAACACTGCTGGGTGTGGCGGGTGCCACGGAGGGACTAGGGGCTAGTCGCCGTCGGGGGGATGCGCCTCTAGCCACTCGCGGGATAGACGTTGTGCTTCGGCTATTTGTTCGCGAGTCATCCGCTCTGCGGTCATGTCTCTTTTGTCCTGTGAAGTTACTGAACTTACCTGTGAATCCTCACCGTTTTCTTGGGCCGCCGCGAGATTGAACCACATATAGGCGAGCACATAATCCCGAGGCACGCCTTCGCCTAAACCGTACATACGTCCGAGGGCGTCCTGGGAGTTCACATACCCTTGATCGGCGGCTAACCGATACCAGCGCACCGCCTCCGCATAGTCCAGCGGGACGCCGTCGCCATTATGGTACATACGTCCGAGCCCGGACTGGGCAGACGCATGCCCCTGCTCGGCAGCTAACCGATACCAGTGACGGGCCTCCGCATAGTCCCGCGGGACATCGAGACCAATCCGGTACCTATACCGAGCTCGAACTGGGCACTCGCTATCCCCTCCTCGGCGCAGGTACGCACATCCTCCAACGGACCCCCGTAAAACGCGAGCAATCCAAATCGTGACGGGCCAACACATAAGTCTGACTGTCCGGCGTCCGTACACCCGACCGCTACCAGAGCCAGCGCGAATAGCAGGGTTTTCTTCATGCCCTAATTCTGCTCCGCCCCACTCAGACCTGCAACTCAGGACGAGCAGAACAGTGCTGGATAGCTCGTTAGTGCGTCTAACGTATCTGCGATTTTGCTGCGCGGCTAATGTGGTGACCGCAAGCGAAGGGCGCGAGCCTGATGCCTACCGCGACAGTAGCAATCTCTTGTTAGGCGGCGGGCGAATAACGCATCAGTTGCTCACCGTCATATCTGTCTCTCTGTTATGGCTCGCTCTGGCGTCACGCAGTATCCCCCACCTAAGGGCGAGGGCTGACCAGCACCAGAGTCGAGCGCCGAATCTTTGAGCCGTCACCCAATTGACCGTAGCTATTAGCACCCCAGGCATAGGCATGACGGCTCGTAGTGAGCCCTATCGTGTGGGCAAAACCCGCGGTGATTGAGGTCCACGTGTGGCCTCCGCTTACCAGCACCGGAGTCGAGCGATCCGTCGATGAGCCGTCACCCAATTGACTGGAGCTATTCCAACCCCAGGCATAGACGTCCCCGCTCGTAGTGATCCCCACCGTGTGGTAATCACCCGCTGAGATCGAGGCCCACGTATGGCCACCGCCTACCAGCACCGGAGTCGAGCGATTCGTCGTCGTGCCGTCACCCAATTGAACGTAGTTATTACGACCCCAGGCATAGGCATCCCCGCCCGTAGTGATCCCTACCGTGTGGTAATAACCCGCTGCTATCGTGGCCCACGTGTGGCCTCCGCTTACCAGCACCGGAGTCGTGCGGTGCGTCGTTGTGCCATCACCCAATTGACAGGAG
>CAUZVZ010000080.1:0-12888 GCA_963583605.1 Gemmatimonadales bacterium UBA6960 | reverse complement strand
CCCCACCTTCCAGGAGGAGGCCCGAGGTGGCGGCCAAGCCCGTCTGGGCGGCATAGCAGAAAAGCTGGCCGGGCAAATCGAAGAGCGCACCGGACACGAGACGCGCTCCCTAGTCCTGGGGCATCTGCAACGAGGCGGCCAACCGATCGCATATGACCGGCTACTCGCGCTGCGTTTCGGGTCTGCGGCCGTCGAACTGGTCAAGGATGGTTGCTTCGGATGTATGGTGGCGCTGAACCCGCCAGACGTATTGGCAGTCCCCTTGAAGGAGGCCGTCTCCAAGCTCAAGCTCGTTCCTCTCGACGGGGACGTGGTGAGGACGGCGAGAAGTCTCGGCATTTCGTTCGGGGACGAGTGATTGCACAGGAGCACCCGCAACCCTAAACTCGTGGGCTCGCCCCTTCTCGGACCGTATCAGATGCCCGGGCATAACACAGCATAAGGAGCACACGATGGAACGCGACAACTCCTCGCGATCCCGCAGTCCGTCCAACTTTCTCTGGCTCTCGCTAGCGTTCGGCGCCGTCCTCTCGATGCCGATCACTGCCGCGGCACAGGGACCGGGGACGGAGAATGGCCAGTGGACCTACCTCGGTGGTGACGCGTGGCACACGCGCTACACACCGGCGGACCAAATCAACGCGTCCAACTTCGAAGATCTCGAAGTGGCGTGGAGGTGGGACGCGGCCAGCTTTGGCCCGAGCACGCCTCGTGCGACTCCCACCTATGTGGACGGGCAGTTGATCACGGTCACGGGGGAGCGGCGCAGTACGGTCGGCCTCAATCCCGCCACGGGCGAGCTGCTGTGGAGTTTTACCGAGCCGAACACGGCCCGCTGGGAGTACTCCATGCGAGCGGGCTACGGTAAGGGGATCACGTACGGCGAGCGGGCCGGAAGGGGAGTCGTCTACATCTCGACCCCGGGCTACTTCCTGCACGCCCTGGACGTTGTAACGGGCGAGCCTCTGGCAAACTGGGGCGAGGGGGTTCCCATCCCCGGGTTCCCACCCACGGGCAGCGTGGACCTCCTGGCCGACCTGATCGAGGGCTGGGGACCGTGGGAGAACTGGAACGAGCCCTACAATCCGTACCAGGGGCTCCCGTTGGAGCTCGGATACATCACCACCTCGTCGCCGCCCATCGTGGTCAACGATGTCGTGGTCGTCGGGAACTCCGCCGAGCAGGGCTACCATCAGACACGTATTGAGATGGTACCGGGCGATATCCTCGGCTACGACGCCAATAACGGCGAACTCAAGTGGAAGTTCAACGTGATCCCCCGCCCGGGCGAGGTTGGACACGAAACCTGGGAGAACGACGCATGGGAGTGGACGGGCGACGTGTCGTCGTGGGCCCCCATGTCGGCCGATCCCGAGCTGGGAATGGTCTACATCCCGACGAACGGCGCCACGCAGGACTTCTACGGTGGCTTCCGCCCCGGCGACAACCTCTTCAGCACGAGTCTGATCGCCCTGGATACCGAGACCGGAGAGAGGGTGTGGCACTACCAGATGGTCCATCACGACATCTGGAACTACGACACGTCTACGGCTCCGGTCCTCATGGACGTCGTGGTCGACGGCGAGACGATACCGGGCATCTTCCAGACCGGGAAGCAGTCCTTCGTCTACGCGCTGGACCGGAGGACGGGCGAGCCGATCTGGCCGATCGAGGAGCAGCCGGTTCCACAATCGAACGTGCCCGGCGAGAAGTTGTCTCCCACGCAGCCGATGCCGACCCGGCCTGCTCCTTACGACTTGCAGGGCCGTACGGAGGATCACCTGATCGACTACACGCCAGAGATCCGGCGGCGTGCCTTCGAGGTCGCCGAGGCCGGCAATCACTTCGCACCGTTCTTCAACCCGCCGACGCATGTGGGCAACGACCAGGACGTCGGACCCGCACGGATCTGCCCGGGCGGAGGGGGAGGAACCAACATCACGGGTCCGACCGTGGCGGACCCGACCACTGGGGTCCTCTTCGTGACCTCCATGAGCGGTTGCGGATACGAGTTCCTCGAGCGGGGCGTAGACTCGCCGATGGAGCAGAACGTGCAGACCGGCACGACCATCACCGAGTGGGTCCGAGGTGCACGGGTGCGTGAGCGCCGAGCCCCCGAAGACATCGATGGCCTTCCGATCTGGAAGGGCCCCGTCGGCCGGATCACGGCCATCGACATGAACACCGGTGAGCACCTTTGGGTGACTCCGCACGGTGATGCGCCGCCAGCGCAGCAGGAGTTGATCCGGAATCACCCGCTACTTCAGGGGATCGACAATGTCGAGGTCAACCGCGGCCGCCAGGGCCAGTCGTCCATGGTGGTCACGCCGACGCTGCTACTCGCGTCGGGCCAGACTGCGGACGGCACATGGAGTCTCTTTGCGATCGACAAGCAAACCGGTGAGCGGTTGGGCGCGGTGGAGATTCCCGGTATGACCCGGTACGGAATGTCCAGCTGGGTACACGAGGGCAAGCAGTACGTGATCATCCAGTTGGAGGACGGGTTGGCGGCGATGGCGCTGCCGTAACGTCTCGGGAGGATCCCTTTCGTAGGGTCCTAAGAACGAAGCCCCGGGGGACTGGCTCCTCCGGGGCTTCCGTTTTTTCAACCCGTCGGCCTCACCCGCCTCAACGCCACCTCGTCACATCGATATTTTCTTCACTTCGTGCCCAAAAGCTGGGTTCGCGCCTCGTCCTCGGAGAAGGCGAACGGCTCCAAGAGCGAGCGAAGATCCTCCGGCAGGTCCTTTGGCTTCATCGTCCCCCGATCCGTCGCGCATAGCACTTCGTGCCCGGTCACGGCCAATTGATTCTCGCCCACGTGCAGCACGTCGAAGTTCAGGCGAAGCGAGCTGTTCCCGAAGCTGGACACATAAGCCGCCACACGGAGTCGGTCGTCCAGACGAGCCGGATATTGGAAGTCACACTCGAGATGCACGCGGGGCAACCACAGGTCGAAGCGCTCGAATACCTCGCCGTACGCGACACCGGCCGAGCGAAACAGCTCGGTCTCCGCAATCTCGAAGAAGCGGACGTACGCCCCGTAGAAGATGATCCCGGCAGCGTCTACATCGGACCAGCGCACATACTCGTCTATCGTGAAGAGCTTCCTGGTCATATCCCCTACGTAGCGGCCTCAGGCCGGTCGGCGAATCGGCTGAATAGCGTCCCCACCCCCAACACCGTAAACGTCCCCACCACGTTGTAGTACAGATACGAGATGTCGGTTGTTACCGACACGATGAAGACCGCCAGCATCCCCGCGAGCAGTCCCCAAAAGGCCCCGTCGCCGGTCGCCTTCTTGACGAGGAACGCCAGGACGAAAACACCCAGAAGCGAGCCATAGAAAAACGAGCCCACCTGATTCACGGCCTCGAGGAGTGATCCCAAACGGCCCGCATAGAGCGCCACACCGCAGGCGAAGAGCCCCCAGAAGAAAGTCGCGATACGGGAAGCCAAGAGGTAATGGGCCTCGTCAGCGGACCGCCGTACGTACCGCTTATAGAAGTCGATCACCGTGGCGCTCGAGAGCGCCGTCAGCTCGGAGTCGAGTGACGACATGGCCGCGGCGAAGATCACCGCGATCATGAGCCCGAGGACCCCGGCCGGCACATAGCGGATCAGATAGGACGGAAAGACGTAGTTCACGTCGTTCGAAGAGGCTCCACGAACATCCGACACGATCGCCTTGGCATCGCTCCGGAGTCCCGAGAGCTGGCCATCGTACTCCCCGATGCGCTGCTGCAGTGCCGTGAGGTCGTCCCCGCTGCTGCGGGCGTCGAGGAGCTCGAGCGTCGCTTCCCTGCGAAGCGAATGGACGTCACCGTGCTCCAACTCCAGCCTCTGGAACTCTGCCCCGCGCTCGCTCTCGTGCACCATCGTCACTTCGGCCGAATTGAAGAGTAGCGGTGGGCGCTCGAAGTGATAAAAGACGAACAGTAAAACGCCGATCGAGAGTATCGCGAACTGCATCGGTAGCTTAAGGAAGGCGTTGAAGATCAGAGACAGCCGGCTGGAGCGCAGAGACTTTGCGGTCAGGTAGCGCTGGACCTGGCTCTGGTCTGTGCCGAAGTAGGCGAGCGCGAGGAAGAAACCCCCGATCATCCCCGACCAAATCGTGTACGTGTTGGTCGGGTCCCATGACCAGTCGATACTCGACCACATCTGCTGGATCCCGCCGATATAGACCACGTCGCCCACGCCCACCTCGGGGGGAAGCGTGCCGAACAGGATGACGAGCGCAGCGGCGATCCCGACGAACATCATCAGCATCTGGACCACATCGGTCCATATCACCGCCGTGATCCCTCCAGCCATCGTATAGGCGATGGTGATCACGCCCATGATCAGGATCGTGACCTTCTCGTCCCACCCCATGATTACCGAGAGTACGATCGCCGGCGCGTAGAGAACGATGCCCGCCGCAAGGCCCCGCGACACCAAAAACAAGAAGCTCGTCAGAGAGCGCGTTTTCGCGTCGAAGCGGCCCTCCAAGTACTCGTATGCCGTGTAGACCTTGGCACGGTAGAAGAAAGGAACGAAGACGACGCACAGGAGGATCATCACCAGTGGTTGAGGCAGGTAAACCTGGATGAACTCCATCCCGTCGTCGAACGCCTGCCCCGTAGTGCCGATAAAGGTTATGGCGCTCGCTTGCGTCGCCATGACGGAGAGGCCGATCGCACCCCAAGGGAGCCGCCGATTCGCGAGGAAGTACCCCTCGACTCCGACGTTCTTGCGGCTCTGCCAGAGGGCGAAACCGACCACGCCCCCGAAGTAGACGGCGAAGACCGCCCAGTCGAGCCCGCTCAACGGGGACCGAAGTCCAGGGTGACCGTAAAGACGTGCAGAAGTACGATCGCGATCACCGTGTACACGATGATCGCGGCATAAAGCCAAGGCCAGCTCGGGAAGATGCCGATGGCCCCGTTGTCGTCGTCGGGCTCGCTCCTATCCGTCACCGTCCCCTCCGGTACGCGTTCCAATCGTCCGCAGTCAGGGACACCAGGTTGGCGAACAAGCGGTGCGGACCCGGCACACCAGCCGGGAACTGCCGAAAGAACGCGAGAGCCACATAGGCGTATATGCCCTCGCCGACGGGTGCCACGAGCAGCGAACCTCTCGTGGGCGGCTCACCAGGATCCGTCAACTCAAGCAAAGGCTCGAAGGGGTCGTCCCATTCGGTCAGAAAGTAGAGACCCCGCTCCTGGACCCATCCCTCGAAGTCCGCTGCAGTAATACGATTCGGCGACGTGAACACGGGCGACTCGGGCTCGAGTAGCGTATACGGGGAGTTCTCGTCCGTGACGCGACTGTTTCGCTGGCCCCTCATTCTGACCGTGTAGGGCGCGTAGTCGCCCCGAGGGTACTCTCCCTTGTTGTACTGTACGATCACCGTGCCACCCGCACGGGCGAACTCCAGGATGTTCTGGTTCACCGCAGCCACGTCCGGGCGTGTCTCGTACACGCGGATGCCGAGCACCAGCACGTCGTACCCGGAGAAGTCGCCCTCACGGACCCGTTCGGGACCCACTTCCTCGGCGTCCACACCCATCTGACGTAGGGCGGCGAGCCCGTCGTCACCCGATCCCATCACGTATCCGACCCGTATCCCTCCTCGAACCTGCAAGGGAAGAGCCTGGACCCAGAGCTCAGAGTCTTCCAGGTAGAGCGTCCGCTCGACATGAGGATAGTCGATGACGTCCACTGCCTCGTCGAACCTCCCTCCGTCCTCCACGGTGGCGACCGCCCTGAAAACATGCCTTCCCTCGGACAAGTCCCCGGGGGGCCGTAGCTCGAAGCTGAAGCGGCTGCCCATCCCCTCGACCGCCAGATCGAATGGGATACTCTCAGGGCTTACCTTCCACCCCCCAGGAACTTCCAGGGAGACCTCGCCCCTGGACCCGGAGGCGGCCTCGTTTCGCAAAAACACCGCGACGGACCGAGGCTCGAGAGACCCCGTCGGCCACACCATCTGCGCGGGTTCTACCGCCACTGCCACGGCGGGTGTCGCTAGAACTGGTTCCCGGAACTCACCCGACGCCCCGTCGACTCCCACGTACTCCGCCGGTTGCCCCCACACGACGTGCACCGGCTCATCCATCTCCGGAAGGTGGATGTCCATCTCTCCAACGACCCGCAGGAGCGGCCGCCCGTTTCTGGGGAGCCCCTCCGATCCGGGCTCGCCTGCCCAGCGGTACATGTCTCCCTCTCGCGGGACCCTCAGGTAGTAGAGGCGCGACGGCTCGAGGTTGTTCCGAAAACGCACGCGGTACCGCCAGCGGGCGATCGCGCCGGGTTCTAGCCCCCGCGGAGCCTCGCTCTGCCCGTCGGAAGCCAGAAACTCGGCGGGCAGAGCCACGTCAGGCTCACCCCCCGCGCTACGCACGACCACGCCATCGATCCTGAAGGGACCTCCGTTCCAGACCTGCACCTCGAGATTTACGTCTTCACCGCCCACCACCAGGTCGTCGTCCGCTCGGACGTCGACGACGACGGAACTAGCGTCCAGGATCGCGGACCGAACGAGTGCCGCGCGGATCGCCAAGGCTTCGGCCAGCGGCGCGCCGGGATCGCCCACATCCCGGATCAGCCCCATCGTCGCCTCGAGATTCCGGTAGGCACGAGACAGTGGAGCCACGGCGCGGTCCGGCCGGAGGGCATCGAGCGACGCCTCCGCGTCATGGACCGCTGCCCTGTAGGCCTCGAGTCGATCGCGGACCGGACCCACAGCCTCGAGCGGCAACCCCTCCGTGAGGCCCACGAGGGTGGTATCGACCCCGGAGAATATCCCGTCGTCCCCGGGGAACTCATCGACGCGACTCTGGAACAGAACGAGTCCCGACGTGCGCTCTCCCAGCCCCTGACCGGCGCCCATACCCTGCGAGCGGTGTTGACTACGACTCTCCATGGCGAGCTGGAACAAGGAGCGCCCGAGCAGCGGATCGAATGTGCCGGTGGGCACGTTCACGGGCGCCTCCACCGAGGTCGGCCCACGAAAGCGCACCGACTGATACAGCTTGTCGGTGCGCCACGGCTGTGAAGCGAGCCCGGGGAGGTCCGTGAAGCGGTCGGGGTCTGCCGCCGCGTCGAATGCTTCGGTGGTCAAGATTCCGCTCGCCTGGTGCTGACCGTGACCGTCCCGCGTGGTGCCGCTCCATACCGACACGATGACTTGCGGACGGAAAGTCCTGATCACCGAGACCACATCACGGAGAACCTCGGCGCCGGGCCAATGGCTGAAGGCCTCATCGGCGCTCTTGGAGAAGCCATAGTCGTAGGCTCGCGTAAAGAATTGGCGCGCCCCATCGAGCCGACGGGCAGCCTCCAGCTCCCCAGTTCGGATGATCCCCAAACGCTCACCCAACTCCGGACCGATCAGGTTCTGCCCGCCGTCTCCTCGGGTGAGCGAGAGATAAGCCGTCTCTACACCCATGCCTCGAGCCAGCGCAGCCAGTAGACCCGTGTCCTCGTCATCGGGATGTGCGCCTACCATGAGAACCCGCTTGACACCGTCGGCCTGGCGGAGCGCAAGCCCTACCCCGACCACACTGCTGCCCCCAGGCGCGACCTGGGCGCACAACGGCCCGACCGGGGCCAGCGCCAACAAGCCGGCCAAGAGGAAATAAACCCTATGTGTCATCGCCATCGCTCGAACCTATCTCCATCAACGAGAACGGGAAAACTCCGGGAAAACTCATGCATCCCGCACGGGGGCCGTCGTCGCGTGGCACTACGTACTCTCACGAGGCCAGGGAAGTGCCAGGGCGGCGGGAGCGCGTGTACGGCCGACCCACCCCGCGAGCGCAGCGAGCGTGAGTAAATACGGGAGAGCGAGGAGCAGAGGATAGGGTGTGTTCAGGCCCATCGCCTGCAGAAGGAACTGGAGTGCCGACGCGGAACCGAACAAGAACGCAGCGGCGAGCACCCAGATCGGGTTCCAGCGCCCGAGGACCACCACCGCGATGGCGATGAACCCCCGACCCGAAGACATCCCCTCGATAAATGTCCCCGAGTCCAGCGCGAGGTGGGCGCCCGCGACGCCTGCGAGCGTACCTCCGAAAACGATCGCCAACAGCCGGGTCCAGCCAATCCGGATCCCCGCCGCCTCCGCGGCCGCAGGTTCCTCTCCAACGGCCCGAAGCTCCAGGCCCCACTCCGTCCGGAAGAGAAAGAACCAAATGAGCGGCGCAAGGATGTAGACCAGGTAGACGGTGGGCGCCTGATAGAAAAGGGTGGAACCGAGCACCGGCACGTTCGAGAGGATCGGTAGCGGAACGGGTTGCAGCACAGGAAGTGTCAGTGTCGTTCCCGTCGCACCGAAGCGAGCCTGATAAATGGCTCCCGTAAATCCGAGTCCCGCCAGAGTGGTCGCGGTTCCCGTGATGATCTGATCCGTGTTCAGCCCGATCACGAAGGCCGCGAAGCCCAGAGCGACCACAGCGCCCCCCAGTCCTCCCACGACGATCCCCACACCCGGCGAGCCCGAGGACAAAGCCGCCAAAGCGGCACACAGCGCTCCGGTGATGAGAGATCCCTCGATCCCGATGTTGATGACACCGCTTCTCTCGGTCACCGTCTCACCCAAGGCAGCCAGCGCCAGAGGCGCGGTGAGGCGGACAGACGCCTCCAGGAAAGCCGTCAGGGCCACCGCCTCAAACACCTTGGGCCTCCTGAGCTTCCCGCCTATGCGTCACATCCAGCACGACCGGGCGAATACGACGGGCAGCCTGATCGACCGCCAACACCGCCAACATGACGAGGGCCTCGATTCCGCTCACCCAAGCCGCCGGAACCCCTGCCTCCCGCTGCATCGCGCCCGCCCCACCCTCGAGTGCCCCGAACAAGATCCCGGTGAACACGACGCCGAGCGGGTTGAGGCCTGCCAACAGGGCGACGGCAATGGCCGTGTACCCCCACCCCGGAGACAGGCCCTCGTAGAGGGCGAACGTCCGCCCAGAGATTTCCACACCGCCGGCCAGGCCCGCAAGAGCCCCGGAGATCAGGAAAGTGGAAAGAACGACACGGCGAACGTCGATGCGGCCGGACAGCCGCGCGGCGGCTTCGGAGGCACCGACCGCTCTCACACCGAAGCCGAAGGCCGTGAACCGAAAGACGGCCCAGAGCACGAGGCACAATACCATGGCCAGAGCGAATCCGGCGTGGAGTCGCGTGCCGGGGATCAGGATGGGCAAGCGAACGGCTTCCCCCACCATATCGGTATTCGGGAAGACCCCTCTGGCCTCCTGGAGGGGCCACCGCACCACGTAGCTCACCAAGTGGACGGCCACGAAGTTCATCAGGATCGTCGTGATGACCTCACCGACCCCCAGTCGGAGCCTCATGAGGGCAGGGACCAGCGCCCACAAGGATCCCGCCACTCCGGCCGCAAGGAGCGTCGCCGAAATCGCCATCACAGCAGGAAGGTGCCCGACGTGGAGTCCCATCCACACTCCCGCCACGGCTCCGGCATAGAACTGCCCCTCGGCGCCAATGTTCCACACGCCGGCCCTAAAGGCCACCGCCACCGCGAGGCCCGTGAGGACCAGCGGTACCGCATGGACGAGCGTAACGCTGAGGAACCGGTCGACCGACCCGAAGGCACCCGTGAACAGACTGCCTAAGGCCGACATCGGCGCGTAGCCGCCGATCCAAAGCGCCCCGGCGGTGAAGATCCCCGTGAGGGTCAGCGCGACCAGGGAAACGGTCAGCGGACCGAGGCGATGGCCGTCAGCCGCCATCCGGCCCCTCGGCACCCGCCAGCATCAGCCTTCCGATGGTCTCACGTGACGCTTCGCTTTGCTCGACCGGAAGCAGCCGGCCACGCACGATCACATGAATCCGATCCGCGAGTTCGAGAATCTCATCGAGGTCCGTTGAGATCAGCACGATGCCGGGTCTGTCGTCGAACTCCGAACTCGGACCCCGCTGTGAGCACAGCCGGAGCAACTCACCACGAACGAACTCCGCAGCGCTGACGTCCAGGCCGCGGGTGGGATTCCTGGCCACTAGGAGGTCTCGGCCCCGCTTCAACTCCCTCGCGACCACGAGCTTCTGCTGGTTTCCTCCCGACAGGTGCGCCGTCCGGGTCTGCGGGCCGCTTGCCCCTATTCCGTACCGGTCGACCGCCTCGGCGGTACGCGCCCTCACGTCGGACCAGCGGATCAGGGGGCCCTGGCGAAAGGCGGAGTCATTCACCAACGCGAGCGCGAGGTTTTCGCTCAGATTGAAGGAGCCGATCAGTGCCTCGCCGACTCGGTCCGCCGGAATGAACCCGATATGGTCCGGCAGCTCGACCGTTCCACTGTCCGGCTCACGAACGGCGGCCAGGATCTCAGACAACTCCCCCCGACCATTGCCGTCCACCCCCGCGATTCCCACGATCTCACCGCGCCTCACCTCCAGACCCACCTCGGCCACAGCCGCTTGTCCGTGAGACCCTGTGGCCCCGACCCTCATGAGCTTGGCGATCGTCGGTCCCGCGGGCACGGATGCCCTGACCCCACGGTGCACGTCTCTCCCGACCATGGCTCGCGTGAGGACGCCCGCGTCCGCATCGGCACGAAGACACTGGTGGACCGTCGCCCCGTTGCGCAGCACCGTGATGCGGTCGGCCGCTTCGAGTACCTCGTCGAGCTTATGCGCGATCAGGAGGACCGTGCGACCGTCGGACGCGAGTCTGCGAAACACCCCGATCAGCTCCTTCACTTCCTGGGGAGCAAGCACAGCCGTCGGTTCGTCGAAGATCAGAACCTCGGGATCTCGTACGAGCAACTTGAGGATTTCCACACGCTGTCGCTCGCCCGCCGACAAATCTTCGACGCGCACTTCGTCCGCCACGGCGAAGCCGGTGAGCTTCCGCAGCTCATCCAGCCTGCGACGGATTCGGGGGTACGGCAGCCGGAATCCGTGACCACCGGATCGTACGCCCAGCGCGACGTTCTCGAGAACACTCAGACGGGGCACCAGCGTGAAGTGTTGATGTACCATGCCGATGCCCCGGCGCCACGCGTCTCGCGGCTTGGAGAACTCCACGGGGACACCCTCTACGAACACCTCACCGCCCTGCGGGCGAACCATCCCGGCCAGAACGTTCATCAGGGTGGTCTTGCCGGCACCGTTCTCCCCCACGACACCGTGCACCTCCCCCGAATGGCCCGTGAGATCGGCGCCATCGAGGGCGACGAGGCGCCCGAAGGACTTGCGTACGCCCCTCATCACGACGGACGGTGAGACCTGGGGCCGCTCGGCGGCGGCGGACGTCGGTGAGGCGGCACTCCCCGGCGTGATCAGGGCGAGGAGTCTCCCGTCTCCATGAACTCGACCCGAGGCACGTCGATGATTCCGTCCCGAATCCCCATTCGAACAGCCTCGAGGCGCGCCCGGAGCTCGGGGCTGTACCGATCCCGGAGCACCGGATTCACGACGTAGTCGGCAGCGCGCGTGGCGCCCCCGGCAAAGTAGGGCTCGCCCGGAGGGAGTTCGCCGGAGCGCCAGCGTTGCGCCACGGTGAGGAACGCCTCGGGGATTCTGAGGACCGCACTCCCGAGAATGACCTCGGGAAAGACATCGTTCTGGTCGCGATTCATTCCCATGGCCCACACGTCGTCACCTGCGTCTCGGGCTTGCCGGACGGCTTGGAAGACACCGAAGCTCGCCGCGTCGGTGTTGTGGATGAGGATGTCCGCCCCACGACGCATCATGGCGACGGCAGCCTCCTTGGCCGAGGCCACGTCATCCCAGCTCCCGAGCCAGGTCACCAGAACCTCCACGTCGGGGTTCACCAGGCGCGCGCCGGCCTCGAACCCCAGGAAGGTGCCCTCCGCCGGTGGAATGGGTACCCCACCAACCATGCCCACGATACCCGTGGCGGTCATCATCCCCGCCGTGATCCCCGCCATGTAGCTCCCCTCCTCGAGCTTGAACCTCAACGGGATCACATTGGGTGCGATCCGACCACCGGAACTCACGATGATCGTGGTCTCCGGAAATATCGCTCCGACTCGGATCGCGGCGTCCTGATACTCGAAGCCGTGCGCGAAAATGAGATCGTAGCCATCAGAAGCGTACGCGATCATCGCCTCGTCGAATTCGGCGGGCGTACGCGTCTGTTGATGGCTTGTCGCCGCGCCTAGTGAGTCCTCCAACCATTGAAGCCCCTCATAGGCGCCGGCGTACCACCCCGCGTCACTCACCGGTCCCGCGGTAAGAAGGGCCGCCAGGAACGCCGACCCCTCCCGATCCGGTCTCGGAGCATCACTTCCGCCCCCGCAGGCGGACCCTATCAAAAGGGCGATCAAAAGGACGACGAGGGAACGGAGATGTTTCACCGAAGTCTTCTCCAAGGGTACGGAGCCCGCGTGGTCAGGGGCTCCCAATGTCTACTCACTCGCTTGTCGGAAGTTCGAAGACGCGGATATGTTGAGGCGAATTCAGATTACGGTACGCCGTCACGTCCAAATCTCGCCCGTTTGTCCCGGAGCGTAACAGATGAATCAGCCCCGCCAGCATTGGGGTTCCAACGCGGGCTTCATACTGGCGGCTATCGGTAGTGCCATCGGGTTGGGGAACCTCTGGAAGTTTCCTTTCATCACGTGGCAGAACAATGGCGGGGCTTTTGTACTCCTCTACCTGATGTGCATCGCGGCCGTGGGGTTACCGATCATGATGGCTGAGCTGCTCATCGGACGCAAAACCCAGAAGAGCGCAGTGGGCGCCCTCAAGGAAGCGATTGGACCCCTATGGGGCTGGGTCGGCGCATGGGGCGTCATCCTGGGACCTCTATGATGCGAGCGTGATGACACACATCAGCTGAGATCAGTCCGCTCGCACCCGACCGGAAGTGGAACCCATGAAGCGTCACCCACCGGAGCATCACCCGCGGAAGCA
>CAUZVZ010000079.1:0-13328 GCA_963583605.1 Gemmatimonadales bacterium UBA6960 | reverse complement strand
GGGTCCCCACGAGTAGAAGGCCTCCAACGATCTGGGCGGCGGTCAAACGCATATGGAATGCTCCACGGTCGGACGGGTGACGGATTGGCACCGTACAAAGGGGCCACGGCAGTGGGTCATTGTAGCCACGGCGACCCAGCGGAGAAACCCGGACCGGGGGCCCAGGAGGCCGGATCAGGTCTAATGACCGGGGACCCTCACAATGGAACCGAATTTTCGATCGAAGCCACCGGTGCGCCGTCCCACACCGCGTGGCGGATCCCATCCTTTCCGGCACGCTTCACCGCGTACATCGCTACGTCCGCGACCTGGAGCGCCTCTCGGCTCGTGTCGACCGGCGCCTCGAACGTCACGGCGCCAATACTGAACGTCACTGGCCACCCACCTTTGTCCATGGCCCGGGTGAGTTGCTTGCGCAAGTTGTCGAGCACCGATCCGGTGGCCCCACCCGCGATCTCCGGCAGGACCGCCGCGAACTCGTCTCCTCCCAAGCGCCCGAGGATGTCCGTCTGTCGCGTACTCCGCCGGAGCGCATCCGCGACTCGGCGTAGAAGCTCGTCGCCCGTGTCGTGTCCTTCCAAGTCGTTGACCGATTTGAAATTATCGAGATCTATGTAGGCGAGCGTGAACGCCCTACCGTACCGCCCAGCCCGGGCCAACTCAGCGTCGAGTTGTCGCATGAATGACCCGCGCGTCGGAAGCCCCGTCAGCGTATCCGTCGCCACGAAGGCGGCTTCGTCGGATAGGCGACGCTTCAGCGATGAGAACAGTATCGCGATGATCCCCAGAAGTACCAAGTTCGAAGAGACGCCCCAGAGGAGCGCCCCGCCGATCGGTTGGCCCTCGAGCAGCGAGAAGGGCATGGGGAGCGTCACCGCCACGGCGGCCAGAGCGTATGCAAGGCGCGGCACGCCCGCCCACGTAGCGAGCGCGAGCGGCACGGGATATAGGGCGAGCAACGAGGGTTCGAAGCCCAAAGACGCGTCCGCCGTAGCCAGCGCGACGACGAGACCGAACGCCACCCACCCCGCGGTCTTTGGGGGCCAGGTGGCCACGAAGGCGGAAAGCCTGGCCATGATCCGGTGAGTTTTGTCGGCGGGCTTCGCGGCAGAGGCGTCGTCGACATCGGCACCCTGCCGCAGCCGAGCCCCCCAACCGGTAGTCAAGGGGCTTCCCGCTCCAGACCGATCCGGCCCACGCCGGCCATCTCCCTCGCCAGCAGATGAACCTCGACCAGCTTCCACTGCGCGCGCACACACATCGGCGCGAGCACCATCAGGGCGACGTTGCCTGCGACAGCCCTGAGGCCCCCCGTGCCGCCGAAGCGGAAGAGATATAGGACCCGTGTCACCATTGCGTATCCCGCGAAGATCAGCGGCACGAAGCTTCCTGCGAAAATAAGTCCGCCCCAGCGGCTCAGCTTCTCCAGGACCCTCGAGACCGCCTGCAGCCCGTAGGCGACCATGGCCACCATCAAGAGCACGGCGCCGATCAAAAACACGACGTACTCAGAGGGCTGAAATCCCTGCCGAACGGACTGCACCAGGCCGTATAACCCGAGGATCGCCAGCGGGGGCAGCCCCACGGCAAGCTTGGCCGCCGCCATGCGCTCAACCGCTTGGGCCACCAGAGATGCGGGGTGCCCGGGCTCGGGTAATTGATTCGCCATTTATAATGATCATCCATGCTCATTACTGGCGCCAGGAAAAATCAAAAATCACCGACTCGGGTCGCCAGGGTGCGGTAACGCGCCTAGGGTGCGGTAAGCCGCTTCGCCCTCTCCCATATCGCGTCGAACATCGACTCGGTGAGCCGGCCCGTGAACGTATTCTGTTGGCTCGGATGGTAGCAGCCGAGCACCGTTCTGCTTCCGAGGTCCACCTCCACGCCGTGCGAGAACTTCGGACGGGGACGGGGGACGGCCTCACCCCGCCTCTGGAGGATTCGGAGTACCTCATCGAACGCGAACCCTCCGAGCGCGACGACCACGGGAGCCGAACGGAAGATCTCCAACTCCTTCTCGAGATACGGCCGGCACTGGTCCCGCTCGGTGGCCGTCGGGCGGTTCTCCGGAGGCGCACATCGGACGGACGCCGTGATGTAGGCTCGCGACAGACGTAGCCCGTCGTCCGCCGTGCTTCCTTCGGGCTGATTGGCAAACCCTGCTCGGTGCAGAGCCCGGAACAACCAAACCCCGGAGCGATCCCCGGTGAACATACGGCCCGTCCGATTGGAGCCGTGAGCGCCGGGAGCGAGACCCACGATCACAACCTCTGCGTCCGGATCCCCGAAAGAGGGGACGGGACGTCCCCAATAGGCCTCTGTGGCGTAGGCGGCCCGCTTTTCGCGAGCCACGGCCGAGCGCCACTCCACCAGGCGCGGACACTTTGCGCATGCCACGACGCGTTCGTTCACCGCCCGCAGGCGCCCCTCATTTCCAGATGGAGAGCCCGTCAATCGCAATCAGCGGCTCGACCCATGATCCGTCTCATCCCCGGGGGTGTCTACGACGACCGACGATCGCGCCAACGAGAGGTCCAACCAAAGCTCCGACCGTGACGCCGATTACGGTCATCACTCCCATGGGATTGAGATGGCTCATGGAGGGTCCGCCGGCCTCGATGGACCGGTACAGACTCAGGACCAAAAACAGGCCTCCACCGGCCGCCCCGCCGATGGCAGTCCACCGTCCAGTGGCCTTCAATGCACTTGCCTCCGAGAGGGAGCCATCACACAGCCAAGGGTGCTTTCTTACTCGGGCTGCGGCATGAGGCCCGAGGGGCCTACCACAAGCGCGCCTTCAGTCGGACCCGCATGCGGCTCGCTGGGGCCTGGCCTGGCCGCACCCTCGGACTCCGGGCTCCAAGTCTCGCCCGACATCGGTCCAGAACCCCTTTGTTCTGCCTGCGCCGCACTGCCCTGCGTGTAGTACCGTTTGAAGAATTCTGAGACATCGTCCACGACGGAGTAGAGCACGGGCACCAAAATGAGCGTGAGGAAGGTCGCGAAAAGAATTCCGATGATCACGGCGATGGCCATCGGACCCCACATGGCGGCCTGCTCTCCTCCCCAGTACAGCTCGGGCTCGAGCCTCGTGTAGAGGCCGAAGAAGTCGAAATTCAATCCTACGGCAAGCGGGATCAGGCCCAGCGCGGTGGTGGCCGCCGTGAGGATCACGGGCCGGAACCGTACCCGGCCTCCACGCACCAAGGCCTCTCGGCGCCCCAGCCCGTCTCGCGTTCTCAGAATTTCGACGTAGTCGATGAGCACGATGGCGTTGTTCACCACGATGCCGGCAAGCGAAATGATACCGACCCCCGTCATGATGATACCGAAAGGCATCCGAAACACGAGGAGGCCGAGAAACACACCGGCGGTGGACATGAAGACCGACGTAAGGATGATCACTGGCTTGACCACCGAGTTGAACTGGGTCACTAGGATAAGTCCAATCAACATGATGGCCCCGAAAAAGGCCGTCGAAAGGAATGCCTGGGCCTCAGCCTGCTCTTCAGACTGCCCCGTATATTGTAGTTGATAGCCCACCGGCAATTCATTCGAAGTAAAATCGGCCAGGACCCCCTGCACCTCCCTAAGCACCTCGTTGTTGTTCAAGCCGGCCCGTACATCCGAGCTGATCGTGGCCATACGCCGCTGGTTTCTCCGGCGGATACTGCCGTACCCCTCCCGGACCTCCCAACTCGCCACCGAAAGAAGGGGGATCTGGGTCCCTTCGTTCATCACCGTCAGGTCGCGTAGGCTCTCCAACTCACCACGGTACTCCTCAGCGAGCCGCACCACGATATCGTACTCATCATTTCCCGTTCGGTACTTCGCCGCCTCGATCCCCCGAATGGCACCACGGATGGCCATCCCTACCTCTCGGCTAGATACCCCGTACAGCGCCGCTCTTTCTCGGTTGACGGACACCGACAATTCCTGGCGGGCGTCGTCCAAGTCGCTCTCCAACCCCACGAGTTTCCCGTACACCGGGTCGTCCTCTAGAATGGCGAGCACGCGGTCGGACAACGCCTGTAGCGTTTCTGGGTCTTCTCCCACGAGTTCGATGTTCACCGGGTTGCCTTGGGCGGGTCCCTGAGCAACCTGGTCTACCTTGATGTCCGCTCCGGCGATGTCCCGTCCTAGAACTTGCTGCATCAGAGTCAGGAGGTCCTTTGAATCGAGTTTCCGTTCACCGAACTCCATCATGCTGATGGTCACCCGCCCCGCGTTGGGACCCGACGCGCCCCCCCCCATGGGGTTTCCGCCACCCCCAGAGCCACCCACGGTCGCGACCATCGACTCCGCTTCCGACATGCCCGGAAGTACCCGGATGTCTTCTTCGAGCCGCCGCGCAATCTCGTCTGTCGCCTCCGGGCTGCTACCCACCGGCAGATCCATGTCCACGAGGATCTGGTTGGGCGGCATGTCCTCGGCGAAGAACTCGACCCCGGCGTTGAACTGGTAAAATAGAAATCCCGTCGAGACGAGGCCCAGGAAGGATCCAACGAGCAAAAGCGCCCTATGATCCAAAGCCCATTGGAGTTGCCGCTCGTATCCGGCCAGAATCCGCGGCACTTCCACAGCCTGGAAGTAGGTCGCCATCCTTCGTAGAAGCACGGAATGCACCCCGTACACCCCGGCAACCGTCGCTGCGAGGAGCACCACCATGAGGGGATTTCGCATCCCCAATCCGATCGCTGCCAAAACCGTGGCACCGATCATGGTCCATCGAGCGGCAGGCCGCAGGGGGGGCGCCGGATCATCCTCGAGCCGTAGGAACATCGCGCACAGAGTCGGAACGATCACGAGCGCCACGAAAAGGGAGCTCGAAAGCGCGACGATGAGTGTCGACGGCATGAACTTCATGAACTCGCCCACCTGGCCCGGCCAGAACAGAAGTGGGGCGAATGCGGCGAGCGTGGTCGCCGTTGCCGCGATCACGGGCATAGCCACCTCGCCGGTGGCCTTCTTCGCGGCGGTGCGCCGGTCCCAGCCCTCCTCCACGTACCGGTAGATGTTCTCGACCACGACGATGGCGTTGTCGACAAGCATCCCCAAGGCGAGGATCAGCGAGAAGAGCACGACCATGTTCAGCGTGATCCCGAGGAGCTGCAGGATCACGAAGGAAAGCAGCATCGACGTGGGGATCGATATCGCCACGAACACCGCATTCGAGGCGCCCAGGAAGAAGAGAAGCACGCCGATGATCAGGATCAGCCCCGAGATGATGTTGTTCTCGAGACTGCTCACCATGGTGTCGATCCGTATCGACTGGTCCGATGTGATCTTTACCACGGTCGTGGGCGGAAGGACCGGCTCCATCTCCCTGATCGTGGCCTTCACCAGTTCGGATGTCTCAATGATGTTTTCGCCTGAGCGCTTCAGGACGTCCAGCGTGACGACGGGGACGTCGTCGAGGCGCGCGTAGCTCGTTCGTTCCTGGAAGCCGAAATCCACGTCGGCCACGTCCCGGACATATATCGGGCGGCCGTCCTCAGTGGCAATCACGAGGTCCTGAATCATCATCGGGTCATCGAACTCACCAGCGACCCGCACCAGATACTGCAGCGGTCCTACGTCGATCGACCCCCCGGGAATATTGACGTTCTCATCACGAATCGCGGTGATCACGTCCTCGATCTCGACGCCGTAGAACTGTAGTCGGTCGAGGTGGACGTCCACCTTGACCTCCCGCTCGAGCCCTCCCCGGACGTCGACCCTCAACACCCCTGGGATCTGCTCGACCCGTTCCTGCATTTCCTCCCCGAGTTCCTTGAGCCGCACGAGACCGTACTGGCCCGAGAGGTTCACCTGCATGATGGGCATTTCGGAGAAATTGAACTCGATGATCGACGGGTCCTCGGCTTCGGCGGGCAATTCGGCCTTCGCCAGATCGACCTTCTCCCGCACCAACTGGAGAGCCCCCTCGAGGTCCACCGTCGCTTCGAATTCGGCGACGATGCTCGAATAGCCCTCGACCGAGGTCGATGTAAGATCCTTGATGTCGGAGATCGCTGAAAGCTCATCCTCCAAAGGACGGGTGATCAGACTCTCGATGTCGGCCGGTGTTACACCCGGATACATCGTGTTGATGGCGATCATGGGGATTTCGATCTCGGGGAAGGACTCCCGGGGGATCACCTGGTAGGCGAAAAGGCCCGCGATCGTGATGAACGCGAACAGAACCAATACGCTGGTCTGATGGTCGACCGCCACGCTGGTCGCTCGAAATTCCTTGAACCGCGCCAGGAATCCGGGTTCGTAGCCCGGCCCTACCTGAGCGCGGCCTTCAGAGCCCGGCGCTCCGTCGGCGGAACTCCCGTTCGAATCCGAGACTCCGTCGGTGGGCTTGATCATGTGGTCCTCACCTGGTCCCGACCACGTTGACTCGGTCACCGGCCGTCACTTGCTGCTGACCGACCACGATGAGTTGCTCTCCCGCACTCAAGCCGGACTCGATGACGACCGTGTTCCGCTGGCTGGAGCCGATCTCGACGGCTCTGGATAGAACGACGCCGTCGTCACCGTTCCACTCGACCACGAAGACGACGTATCCGTCCTCGACTCTCACGAGCGCCTCCTGGGGGACGACGATCGCACCCTCGACCGTCTGCCGGACCAATCCGACGTTGGCCACCATCTGCGGCTTCATCACGCCATCCGGGTTGCCCATCTCGATTTCAACCAGGAATGTGCGATTCTGGGCGTTCACCGTTGCGCCCACGTAGCTGATCACACCCTCAGAGGAAATATCCAGGGCGTCGAAAACGGTGGTGGCCGAAGCCCCGACCCTCACATCTCGTGCGTAACGCTCAGGCACGCCCGCCACGATCTTAACCGGATCGAGAGAGACGATACGCGCCACACTCGTCCCAATGTTCACCATGGCCCCAACTTCCACCAGACGTGTCTCCAAAATACCGTCTATGGGAGCACGGATCACAGTCCGTCTAAGACGGGTCTGAAGAATCGTCAGACGAGCCGTTGCCTGCTCAGCGCCGTACCTGGCCTCAAGATAGGCCAGTTCTGAGCCCACCTGGTCCACTTCGTACAAGCGCTTGCGTCGCACCCACGTTTCGTTCGCCAGGGAGGCCTGCGCCGTGGCTTCGTCTACCTGACTTCGAAGCACGGCGTCGTCGATCTCCAACAGCGGCTGGCCCACCGTGACGGCAGCACCCTGCTCGACGACGACACGGCGGATGACGCCGGACTCCTGGGCAGAAAGCGTGACGTCCTGACCCGCCACGACTGTGCCGGTCAGACTGATGCGCTCCACAAACTCACGGGTCTCGACCGTCGAGGTCTCGACATTGACAACGCGTGACGCCCCCTCGACGAGCACTCCTGCGTCACTCGCCCCGCCCGCCTCGACGTCTCCGCCGCAGGCCACAGGACCGAGCAGGAGCGTGAGCAAGCCCGCCTTCAACCAAGGGTGAATCGTCATGATCTTCTTCATTCCTCTATTACCGAGGGCGGCCGGCCAACGGTTCCGAATCCACCATGGGCACAGAGCCCACGGCCAGATCGAGATTGGCCTGTGCCACCAAGAAATCGTATGCAGCCTGTGCGTAGTTGAACTCACTCTGCCGAAGGGCCACCTCAGAGTCGGTGAGCTCCAACTGACTCCCCAGGCCCTCCCGGTATTGGGCGCTCGCGATGTCGAATCCGCGGCGCGCCTGCTGGACCGCTCTGCGTTGGGCATCGGCCCGCGCCCGCGCCTCCACCATCTGATCCCAAATCGTCTCCACTTCGCTGTCGGCCCGCGCCCTCGCGACCCGGGTCATGGTCTCAGCTTGACGTAGAGATGCCCTCCTCTGATCGATGCGAGCGTCCTTCGAGAAGCCGCTGAAAATCGGCCAGGAAATCCGAAGGCCGGCCTGACTCGAATTCGTTCGTTGGCTGGATTCCCCGAAGAAGTTGAGGCCCCCATTCTGTTGGGCCAGGATCCCATAGGATCCGAAGAGCACGATCTCCGGTAGGTATTGCACCCGCTCCAAGCTCAACTCCGACTGCCGAAGTCCCTCTGAGAGATCCAGTTGCCGCAGATCCGATCGTCCTTCTAGCGCGGCGAGAACAAGATCCTCGGAGAACGCCTCATCGGTCCAGGTAGAAAAGCCCAGAATTTCACGATTCTCTGGCGAGTTGGCTTCGAAATCATCGAGATCGATCTGTGCGAGAGAGCCGGCGACGCGTACGTCGTCGAGGTCATCCAGCGCGAGCTCGACACTGAGTTCACGCCGAGCCTGTGTGATCGAGTTCTGGGCTCTGAATAGGTTGGGTTCCAAGTTGCCCAACTCTACCTCGAGGCGCAGCACATCGTAATCGGCCGCGAGGCCGGCCTCGTTGAGCGCCCGGGTATCGTGGAGGGACTCGCGCACGCGCTGAACAGAGTTTTCCACCAAGCGAGCCTGCTCCTGCGCCAGGAGAAGGCTGTAATAGAGCACCCGTACTTGTGTGACGATCCCTTGCGTTTGACCGCGCAGCGTTTCCTGCTGGAAGTTCTCAAAGCGGCCGGCGGCGCCGAGTGCCACGAACACCGACGGCTTGAACAGAGCCTGCTCGACGGTGACGTTGGTGCTCCAGATGTTGTCCGCTCCAAAGCGAACCGGAACAAGGTCATTCGGCCCGGCCGTGGGATCGAAGATGAACGCGGGAAGGAAGTTCTCCGCCACCATCAGATTTCGTGCGTAGGAAGCGTTCAGGGCGATCGTCGGAAAGAGGTCGCTACGGGCTTCGGACGCCTGCTCCTGAGCCACCTCCAGACCGAACCGGGCTGCCCGTAGATCCCCATTCTGCTCCAGGGCCATCTGAACGGCCATCTCGAGCGTGAAGACCTCCTGCGCCGCGGCACCCGCATTCCCCGCCAGGGTCACCAGTGTCACCGCTACCCAAACCTTTTTGCACATCGTCATCGCGTAGTCTCCCATCGTTCCACTGTACCTCAACCCCTGGCCTCAGCAGTCGGCTCGTCCAACTCGAGCTTCTCTAATCGGCCCTCCCCCGCAGCTTTCGCGGAGGCCCGCACGCTCTCTCCCATCTCTTCCGCAAACGCAGGCTCCGCCAGGCCCACCATGAGGTGCCAGCCCGATTCCATAAAGAGTTGGCGAAACTCCGGTTCCTCAATTCGGAACAGACCACGGTGATAGATCGACACCAATCCGTGTGCGTGGGCCCAGATCGTACGAGCCACCGTCTCGGGCGGTCCCGACTTCAGCATTCCGCACTCCATCCCCTCCCGGACCCGGTCGACCATGAACTGCCCTACCGCGCAAGCATGATCCGTCGCCTCATGAGGCAGCGCTTCGCGCCCCATGATGTCGTGGGCCGCGTGCAACAATGAGTAGTACTGCGGATGCTCGAGAGCGAAGGCCAGGTACGACCGTCCCGTCAACCTGAACCGCTCCACGGGCGTACGCCCCTCCACCGCTCGGTACAGGTACTGGGCAAAGACCCTGAAGGCCTCACCCACCACGTCCACGAGCACCGCATCCTTGCTCTTGTAGTACCTGTAGAGCGCAGGCGCGGTCACACCCAGCTGCGTGGCGAGCTTTCGCATCGACAATCCGTCGAGTCCGCCGGTTACGAGGAGATCGCACGCCGCTTTCAGAATTTCGTCTCTTTGTGTAGCCATGTTAACAGTGTAAACCTGTACGTAAGTCAGGTCAACTAACATTTGTGACTAATGGTGCATGTGGGATAGTGAAGGCTGTTCAGTGCCAGCTAGGCAGGATCGGGGCGAGTGTGTGAGCCGTCCGGGCCCAAGCAAGGACCCCCCCCGTTGCCCAAAGGACCCCAGGGGGTCGCAACGGCGGAACGTGCCCGACGCAAGCCCGTCTGTGACGGGCCGGCGTATCGTTAACCCGGAGCCGCCACGAGTGAGGTGAGCACGATCTCGAACACGAGGACCGCATTCCCTGGGATACCCGCCAATTTTTGCGATCCGTACGCCAGGTCGGATGGGATTACGATGGTTCTGGTGCCTCCGGCCCCCATGCCGAGTATGCCCTCGGTGAAGCCGGCAATCAAACCCGTGACGCCGAGCAACACGACCAGCTCACCGCCGTCAAACTGCTCGCCGTCCACCAGCCACCCGGTGTAAGTCACCGTCGCTTGATCTCCGAGTTCCGCGGGGATCCCCCCGGTCCCCACGATGTCGTCGCGAATGTACAACCCGCTCGCGGTCTGGGTCATGGCGCTGAGGTCGATCCCGAGCGAAGCCGCAAACTCGACCTCGGTGGGCTCTGGGCCGAACGCGTTGTCCCCACAAGCGGCCAACGCCACGGCCAGGGCCGCAGCCACGGCTAACGCCCTGGCAGCATTTCTTTCGATCATGTGAGATCCCTCATGCTCAACTCTTCGTTGGATGTCTCTTCCTTTCCTTACACACAATGTCGCACCTTCGGCTCCAGGAGGCTTACGTTCCCGGATCTTCAGTCCCTTGAGACGATCACCGCGACTCGATTCCTCGAGGCAATCACCGCGACCGGGATCAGAGCGCATCGATGGTTTCGTGCACCGCTGCGGCGCTGCTCGCCAGCGCTTCGACCTCACTTTCCGTGAGCTCCACCTCAATGATCCGCTGTAGCCCACCCTTGCCCAACTGACACGGCACACCCAGGAAGATCCCCTCGTGCCCGTATTCGCCTTCGAGGTAAGCGGCGCACGGAAGAATACGGCGCTTGTCCTTTACGATGGCCTCGGCCATCTGGACAGCTGCCGCCGAGGGCGCGTAGTAGGCGCTCCCCGTCTTGAGGTGGCCGACGATCTCCGCACCACCCTTTCGCGTGCGTTCGATCAGTGCTTCGATACGATCCTCCCCCAGGAACTGAGTGAGAGGGATACCTGAGATCGACGTGTAGGAGACGAGCGGGACCATCGTATCCCCGTGGCCGCCGAGCACCAGAGCCTGGATGTCCTCGACGCTGACGCCGAGCTCCAGAGAGATGAACGAACGGTATCGCGCCGTATCGAGGACGCCCGCCATCCCGATCACACGCTCTCGCGGAAAGCCCGTGGTCTGCATAGCCACGTACGCCATCACGTCCAACGGATTGGACACCATGATGATGATGGAGTCGGGGGCCACGCGTGCGATCTCCTTCGAGACCGATTCCACGATGCCGGCATTCGTCTTAAGCAGATCGTCCCTGCTCATCCCCGGTTTTCGTGCGATTCCGGCGGTGACGATGAAAATCTCAGAATTCGCAGCCGCTTCGTAGTCGTTCGCGCCGATCACCTCCGAGTCGAAACCCTCGATGGGGGCACTCTCCCACTGATCAAGCCCCTTACCCTGGGGAATGCCCTCGATGATGTCGACCAGGACGACTTCTCTCGCAAGCTCCTTTTCCGCCAGCCGCTGTGCGCAGGTCGCGCCCACGTGACCCGCGCCCACGACCGTAATTCTATTCGCGCTCATGTGAACCTTCGCAAATTTATTTGATTGGAGTTGTCGGATTTCTTGAAGCGTACCGAATGAAGTGTACCGAAGGGGACCCTGCTCAACCACCCGTCTGAGAAAGGGCCACCAGCCCGCCTGAGCCCTCGTCACTTCCCTGGATCAGGTGGTGCCGCTCAGGCTTGATCTGGAGCGTCTCTTCAATGATTGGGATCAGATCGGCGCCCGCCCGGAGCGGGTCGCGAAGGTTGGTCTGGAGCGACCCGAAAAGGCACGGCCGAAGTTGGCCATCCGCGGTCAGCCGCATACGGTTGCAGGAGTCGCAGTAGTTGTGGCTCATGGGAGTGATCACCCCCACGGTGCCGGCCGCACCGGGAAACCGGAAGTAGGTCGCAGGACCGTTTCCGGCCGGACCCTCGACCGGTTCGATGTTCCCCATGCGACGGATCCTGGCCAGCGCGTCTTGGCAGGACACGAAGTTGTGTGCGCTCAAATCCAGGTTGGATCCCGTGGGCATGAGTTCGATGAAGCGAATGTGCCATGGGCGATCCCGCGTGATGAGCGCGAAATCCTCGATCTCATCATCGTTCTGGCCACCGATGAGGACCACGTTGATCTTGATCGGATCGAACCCGACCGCCTCCGCGGCGTCCAGCCCTTCCATGATGCGTCCGAAGGAACCGGGTCGCCGGGCGATGGCGTCCACACGCTCCTCCTGGAGTGAGTCGAGCGACACGTTGACCCGCCTGACCCCGGAATCGCGGAGTTCCTGCGCTTGATCCCCGAGGAGCACCGCGTTCGTGGACAGCGAGATGTCCTCGATGCCGGGGATGTCCGCCACCATGCGAACCAAGTGGCTCAGGTCCCTTCGAACCAAAGGCTCTCCCCCGGTGATGCGCACTTTCTTGAGGCCCATCCCGGCCATCGTGCGGAGTACCGAGGCGATCTCCTCATAGCTGAGGAGACTCTCACGCTTGAGCCAATCCAGCCCCTCGAGGGGCATGCAATAGACGCAGCGCAAGTTGCACTTGTCCGTGACGGAGACGCGAACGTATTCCACACGGCGACCGAATTGATCGATCATGACCCCTCCGCCTGGGGCGCGGGAGCGGCATCGGGCGTCTGGCCCTCGACCCACTCCTCTGCTCCGTCGCAGTAGCGCTCTTTTTTCCAGACTGGAAGGCGCTTCTTGATTTCTTCGATGACATAGCGCGACGCGTCGTACGCCTCGGCCCGATGAGGGCTGGACACCCCGATCGCCACGCTGACCTCGCCCACCTTCAACTCGCCGATCCTATGGACGGCAGCGACCCGATCCATGCCCGCGGCTCGCGCCGCCTCGTCCACGATCTCCGAGAGTACCTGCGCGGCCATCCCTTCGTAGGCATCGTACCGCACCCCCCCTACCGAACGGCCGTCATTGTGGTCTCGGACCACGCCCAGGAAGAGGAGGCTCGCCCCATCCTGGTCCGCCCCTATCAAAGTCAAGACGTGCGCCGGATCGATGGGCTCCCTGACTATGGCCGCAAAAGTCACGTCATCCCCCCGCAACCGGCGGAATCAACGCCACCTCATCGCCGTCGCTGAGCAACGACGTGGACTCCGTATAGGTCATGTTGACGGCTACGGCGGGGGCGGCGGGGAGGACCGTAAAAGCACCTCCACGGGAGCGGAGCGCCGAAACGAGATCCGAGACGGTCGCTCCCTCGGGAAGAACGAGCTGGAGCTCCCCAGTACCGAGGAGTTCCTTATAAGACGCGAAGAACAGGGTGCGGATTTCCACGTGGTCGTACATCCAAGCGACGGGAGGCATCAGGCGAAACACTCAGGAGACTAGAGGGTCCCCGCCTTCCCCGTCAATGTCCCGTGTCGGTGTTACGGCATCGAACCTAGCGCCGTTGCTGCCCTGGACGCCCGCCGCCTTGTGGCC
>CAUZVZ010000078.1:0-13388 GCA_963583605.1 Gemmatimonadales bacterium UBA6960 | reverse complement strand
CCATGTTCGGCTATCTGCCGATCCGAGATACACGCGATCCGTCTTAAAACGAGGTAGTCGATTGACGAATCCCGCCCGTACGCGCCGAGACCGAGGAGCCCCTCTTGGGACCCCCGGTCTCGTGATTCTGTTCGGCCTCGCTTTCTTCGTCGCGGTCCCCGGAGCGCCCGCCGCACAGGTATCGGGTGAGTCCGCGCCGCCACCGGAGGCTATCGACGAAGACGATCTCGGCCCTCTGGCCGGTCGTCCACGAATAAGTCCCGTCCGGACGGCCACCCCACCAGAGATCGATGGCCGCCTCGACGATGAGGTGTGGCGGACGGCCACGAAGATCACGGAGTTGGTTCAGCAGTCTCCGCTCGAAGGAGCGCAGGCGACCGAGGCTACCGACATCTATATCGCCTACGATTCGGATCAGATCTACTTCGGGTTCCATGTGCACTACGAGGACCCCTCGATCATGCGTGCGAACCGGGTAGACCGAGACAGGGCCATGGCCGACGACCTGATGACCGTCTACTTCGACACTTTCATGGATCAGCAGCAAGGCTACGATTTCGACGTCAACGCGTACGGGGTCCAAGGCGACGGGATCATCTCACGGACCGGAGGACGCGGACCGATTCCGTTCGCGGACCGCTCATGGGACGCCCTGTTCGAGACCGCCGGCCAGATCGTAGCGGACGGATACGTGGCCGAGATGGCCATCCCGTTCAAGAGCCTTCGTTATCCGACACCTGAGGACGGGCAGCCCCATCGTTGGGGGTTTCAAATCGTTCGTGAGGTCAAGAGTAAGAATCAGGAGAACCAGGTGTGGGCGCCCATGTCCCGCGACGAGTCCAGCTTCTTCGCGCAGATGGGCGTGCTGGAGGGGATGACCGGCCTGTCGATGAGCCGGAACATCGAGGTCTTGCCGACCTTCACTGCGATGCAGTATGGCGACATCGATCCGACCCGGCCGGGATTCGTGAATCAGGATCCAGATCCCGACGCGGGCGTCAACCTTAAGTATGGGATCACCTCGAACCTCACGGCCGATTTCACGGTCAACCCCGACTTCTCACAGATCGAGTCGGACCGGGCTCAGATCGAGGTCAACCAGAGGTTCCCGCTCTTCTTCGGGGAACTGAGGCCCTTCTTCCTGGAGGGCGCTGAGATCTTCAATCTTCCGTCGCCCGTGACGCTCGTGCATACGCGTACGATTGTGGACCCAGATTTCGGGCTGAAGCTGACAGGAAAGGTTGGCGATGTGTCGCTCGGTGTGGTGGCCGCCAACGACAAGGCCCCCGGCAACGTGGATGATGTCGACGACCGCTTGTTTGGGGAGACCGCCTATACGTTCATCGGGCGAGCGTTATACGACGTGTATGCGGAATCGACGGTTGGCGCGATCGTGACCGACCGCGAGTTCCTGAACAGCCACAGTCGACTTTTCGACGTGGATGGAAATCTCCGTCTCAACCCGACGACCGTCTTCAGGTTTCGGGCGGTACGGACGCTACACAAAGAGTTGGACGCCCCCGAAAAGAGCGGCCACATGCTCACATCTCGCTGGGTCGGAGCGGGACGGAACGTGAACTGGGATCTCTTCTTGTTTCAGATCTCGCCGGACCTCGACACTGATGTGGGCTTCGTCCGTCGCAGGGACCAACGACAGGCTCGGACGTCGGTCGGGTACCGCTTCTGGCCAGAAACATGGCTCATCAACTGGGGTCCAAGCGTTTCCTACGTGCGGAATTACGATTTTGCCGATGTTCTCCAGGACGAGAACTTCGGCCTCTCCACGCAGTTCCAGTTCGCGCGAAGCATCAGCTTCAGCGGGAGCTTCAACAGAGATATGGAGCGCTTCCTCGGGACCGACTTCGACAAGACCCGATTCTCAGTCCGGGCCAACGTAAATACCAGCCGAACTTACCAGTTCGGTGCGAATTTCTCGACGGGGGATCAGGTCCGATACAGCCACACGCCCTTCCTTGGTCATGGCAGGAACTGGAGGCTCAGTGCGACGCTCAGGCCGGTGTCCCGACTACAGACCAGCCTCAACTTGAACGTCAGCCGCCTGACGGATCCCCGCGACGACTCAGAGGTCTTCGACGTGAAGATCCTGCGGGCGCGAACGGACATCCAGTTCACTGAACGAGTCGCCCTGCGGAACATCATCGAATTCAACACGCTCGACGATGCCTTCGACTTCAACGTGCTCGTCAACTACCGCGTCAACGCGGGGACTGTCTTCTACGTCGGGTACGACGATCACTATCAGCAAGCGAACCTCATTGAGGGGGATCGCGATGGGGACGGCATCGACGATCAACTGTTCTTGTCGAAGGATCTACGTCGTACGAACCGTGCGATTTTTGTGAAGCTCCAGTACTTGATGCGGCACTAGGCGGTTCCTACGCCTCGTGCCTGTTTGCCGGGCCGGAATCGCGCACATAGCTTCGAATCCACCCAGCCCGATGATTCTCCTGTCCATGTATGGAGGCCCCTCAATGTCACAACCGAATCGAATCGGATCTACTCTCGGCGCGGCGGTCCTCGTCGCGGCACTCCTGGCAACGAACGCGGTCGCTCCGGCCGACGTGCAGGCTCAGGAGTCGCCGTACCGACTCGTCGAGGGGTGGGCTCAACTACCGAACGGCGTCGACGCGTGGGGCCAGACCATCGGGGTCGAGCTCGACGACGAGGGTAACCTCTGGGTCTTTCATCGGTGTTTTTCGACGAGCTGCGACGATGGGCGCGAAGACGTGGCCCCCGTTCTGAAGTACGACTCGTCCGGCAGACTCGTGGACAGTTGGGGTGAGGGAATGTTCATCTGGCCCCACGGTTTCTTTTTGGACGATGATGGAAACATCTGGGTGACGGACGCTCGCGGTGGGGACGGCAAAGGCCATCAGGTCATGAAGTTCAGCCAGGACGGCACGCTCTTGATGACCATTGGTACCGCCGGCGTCGCCGGTGAGGGAGAAAACACTTTCGATGGTCCAGCTGATGTGGCCGTGGCCCCCAACGGCGACGTCTTTGTGGTCGACGGGCACGGCAACAATCGGGTCGTGAAGTTCTCGAAAGATGGTGAGTTCATCATGTCGTGGGGTGGGGCAGGGACGGGACCCGGGCAGTTCAACGAGCCCCACTGCCTAGCCTTCGACTCGAGAGGGCGCCTCTTCGTGGGAGACCGTGTCAACGAGCGCATCCAGGTCTTCGACCAGAACGGGCGCTACCTCGCCGAGTGGCCGGGCATAATGGCCAGCGGGATGGACATCACCCCGGACGATGTGCTCTACGTCGCGGACTACCAGTTGAGATTGGGTATCGTGATCGCGAACGCCAGCGATTTCTCGGAGATTGGATTCATCGAGAACGCGATGCCCGAAGGCGTGACCGTGGACAGAATGGGGAACGTGTACGCCGGAGAGGTTCTGCCGCGGAATCTTAAGAAATTCGTGCGGGACTAGGAGCCGCGTCCTTCGAAGTACGCCCGACTGTTTTCCGCACCATATGGTCCCGTAACTACTTGACATAACTGGAATTAGAGAAGGCCTCTCCACGAATTTATCAGGAGGGGCCTTCTCTGTCTTTCCCGGCGGTCAGAGCCTCAACGACGCACATGCGCCGCTCAGGCTCGCCGCCCGTCGAAACCCTAGCGTCTCGACGATCTCAGCATCGCGCCACCACCAGACACCACCGCTCCGTACACGTTGCCGGCAGCGTCCACCGCCACGCCCTCGGGGTTCGAGCCATTGGGATAGGCCTGGACGGCTCCGTCTATGTAGGAGACGGCGATCCCGTCGTTGAGGATCCCGACGCGGATACCCGGCTTCCAACCAGGATTGTGGATCTGGTCGAACTCCGACTCCGAATCGGCCACGTAGATGATATCGTTGTCCGCGATGAAGAATCAGCTCACGTGTCGGATGCGCAGTGGCACTCATCGAACTAGAGACGAGAGTCCGGCGCGAGTCAGAGGACTTTTCTCTCCCCGCACTCCCGAATAAACAGATATGCGGCCGTACCGTTCGAGGAGGGAAGGAGAGTGGCCGCTAGGATCCTGAGTGCTCGTTTTGTCGCTCTAGAAGGACATAACCACCTCATCCTCGAAGACGAACCCGCCTGGACTCGATTCTTGCAGGAGGTGAGGGCGTTTCTCGTCTAGACCCAACCCCTCCTTCGGAACATCCGCAGGGTCTCGGCGAACCGGCCCAACTCCTCGGGCATGGCTGAGAGCGAGAGTCGGTTGTGAGAGAGCATCGGCGGGAACGGTCGTCCCACCAGAATCCCATGGTCCTCCATTCGACGGATGTAGAGGGTCTGGTCGCCGCGGATCTCGTGGAACAAGAAAGCGGTCTGGCTCTGAAAGTAATGAAGCCCGAGCTCGTCCAGGCACGTGGTCACCACTTCTTTGCACTGATCCCACGTTCTCAGGCTCTTCTCCTGCCAACCTTCTTCCTCGAGGGCTCCAAGAGCACCGGCTATGGCCAGGGTATTGGGATTGGAATGAGTGGCATAAAGATTCAGTCGGCGGGCGGTCTCGGCATGGCAGAGGCCGTAGCCGATGCGGAGTCCGGCCATTCCGTAGAGCTTAGAGAAGGTCCGCGTGACCAGCACGTTCGACCTCTCCCGAGCCCACTTCTCCGCGGACCAGTACGTCGCGTCGTCGACGAAGGGGAAATAAGCCTCGTCAACAATGAAGAAGACATGGTCGGAAGCCGATGAGATCCAGTCGTCCACTTCGGCACTGGGAGTGAGGGTGCCGGTCGGATTGTTGGGATTGCAGATGTAGACCACGGTGGGCTCTCGCCACCCCTCGGCCAGACCCCTCATGCGTTCGACATCGTGGGCGAACTCGCTCGTGAGAGGCACCAGCTCGATCCGGTAGGGAAAGGGCTCTCCGTATCGGACGGCATCCTCGTAGGTCGGATCCGCCTGAAGGATGCGACTCTGCGGAGAGGCGTGAGCCTGGATAGCCGTGCGAATGAGTTCGGTGGAACCCGACCCGAGAACCACCTGGTCCGCGGGCACGTCATGGAGCTTGGCGAGTCGGGCTCTGAGCGTGCCTCGTCGGGGGCCGGGGTAGTACGGCAAATCCTCCATCGCTTCGAGAATCGCCGCGCGCGCTCTCGGTGGTGTGCCCAGCGGGTTGGAGTTGTGATTCAGGTGCAGCGTGGTGTTCTGAACGGGCCGCGCCATCGAAAACGGTCCGCGCCTGTCGGCGCCGGCGAAGGCGGCGTTCGGGAATGCCGCTAGCCCCACCGAGGCCTTGGTCCCATTGGCAATGAATATCCGGCGGTCCATTCTCACCTCCGACGTGAAGGATAAAAAGGCCAACAGCCCTTTGACCCGTCTCAATAACGTGGGGGGCCGCACCAAGCCGAGCAACAGGAGGGATCAGTCTGCCGACGAGGTGGCAAGCTCAGCGGGTTCTCAGGGAGGACACAGAGACTGCTTGCGCCTACCGCCCCACTCTCGGATGTTGAGCGCAGTCTGATCCCGGAGTGAGCCCATGTCCGATGCCGTCGTGGGTCTAATGGCAGCGCCTGGGCGAGGGCGCCCTGTACGCCCAAGACCATCAGTACAGTGCCGGCGACGGCCAGCGTCCATCCTGCTCTTTTCGAAAGCGTCATGGCGGTCTGCCCTTTTTGGTACGTGTCGTTCACTTTCAACTCCGGCGCCAACCCACGGGTCATCCTGTGGGACGCCCTGGAGCCAAAACGGAATCGGCCGGGGAAAGTAGGAGTCGTTTGCCACATTGCAGTTGAACCGACATCGTGTCGGTTGTCATTTGTCGACCCGTTCAGGGGGAATGCCGTGTCCACCCGCACCGGACAGACCGTGAAGCGGTCCCTTATCAAGCGCCGCACGACCGGTCTGGTTGCCGGGCTGATGGCGGTCGTCGGCGCCTCCGGCAGTGCCACGGTCGGACCCAACGGTGGCGATCCTGAATCCGCCGGCTCGGTCGACTACGAGTGGGTCGAGATCATATACGGTGGTGGGACCCGGGTCGACGTAGCCGTCTTCAAACCCGAGGCCTACTCCGATTCGGGGGACCACCCGCTCATCGTTGCCCTTCCGTGGGGGGGAGGGACCCCCGACTTGACGCTCGGGATGGTGGACGCCTACTGGAATCGTGAGGCGTCGCGGCGGGGATACGTCGTGGTCGCGCCCTCGATTCGCGGTTCGTCACTCGCGACGGAGGCGGACGAATTCATCCCGGCGCTCTTCTCCTGGCTAGACGAGCACGTGTCATACGATTCGGGGCGGGTCGTGGTCGCGGGCGCTTCAAACGGGGGGAGAGGTGTCTTTCACGTGCTGGCTTCCGATCCCACACGCTTCGCCGCAGCGATCGGAATGCCGGGGGGTTACTCCGGCTCGTCGGAGCGACTCGAGCCGTTCGCGGGCAAGCCGGTCTGGCTAATGGTGGGTGAAATGGATCGTGGATGGCACGAGTCCACTGAAGCGACCAGGGTGACGCTCGAGGCCGCGGGGATCACGCCCCGGGTCAACGTGATCCGAGGGCAGGGGCACGTCCTTCGGGTCGACGATCGGATCCTTATGAATTGGCTCGACGAGGTTCTGGCGGGCTCCTGACCGATCGGCCAGACTAAGCGTAGTTCTCCAAAATCAGTTGCGCACGGTCCTCTTCGGAGACACGCTGTCGGTACCGGCGCGCGGCGAACCAAAATCCGACCCCCGTGGCGCTGAGCGTCCCGAGGATGAACCACTCCAAGGGCCACACCAGCCTGCTCGAACTCCCGGGGACGAGCATCACGCACAGGATGAAGAGGGAACCCGCCGCCGCAACATAGGCAAGCAAATTACCGCCGGGCATCCGGTACGGACGCTCCATGTGCGGAAATTTCTTCCGCAACTGGAGGAGGGAGAGCGCCACCCCCAGAAAAGACAGGGCGATGCAAAACGAGCCGACGTTGACGAACGCGATTATGGCTCCTCGTCCGAGACACGCGGACAAGAAAGTCACCAGACCACTGAACAGGACCGCCCTCGCCGGGGTCCCGTATCGGGAATGCGTCTGGCCGAACGATTCGTGGATGATCCGGCCGCGCCCCAACGAAAACAACACGCGGGAGCCCGCCAGAAAAAAGCCGTTCCAACTGGTGAGCAACCCGATGAGGCCGGCCACGAGCACGAGCCTCACCAACAACGGGGACTCGAACGCCGACGAAAACGCCGCCGCCGTTGGAAGGTCTTCGCCTACAATGCTCCGCCAAGGCGCCGTCATGCCTGCGCCGAGGATGATCGCCACATAGAAAACTGTCGAGCCGATAATGGCGAGGATGACGTAGAGACCGAGCCGATGGAGTGGTGAACCTTCTCGACGCTCCTCGGCCGCCTGAGGAATCGTGTCGAAGCCGACGTACCAGAAGGGGACCGTCACGAAGACGGCGAGCATGCCCGCCAGGCCGCCACTCCCGAGAGCGCTGTCCCCGAAATGGGGTGACAAGTTCCCGATGTCGCCGCTGGCGATGCCCGAAACGACGAAGAGCGCCGCGCAGAGCAGGAAAAGGGATGTCAGCACGATCTGAACCCGCGAAGCGATTCCTACACCGAGATAGTTGATCGCGGTGATGAAACCCGTAAAGACGAAAGCCAAAAGAAGGTGCGAGGCGTAGACTGTCGAGCCCGCAATCTCGTAGAGCGGTAGCAGGTCGATCTGCGGGAACAAGAACGAGAGAACCAGCCCCACCGAAATCGCTTCGAACGCGGACACGGACAGGTACCCAAAGGCAAGAAACCATCCGATGATGAACGCCTTGGAGGTGCCGTAAGCCTTGTAGGCGTACGCCACCTCTCCGCCGGTCACCGGAAGCATGGGCGTGACCTCGGCGTAGCAGAGCCCGATCACCAGCATGAGGGTTCCGCCCGCCGCAAACGCGACGATCGCCCCGACGGGACCGGCCTGCTCGAACCAACTGCCCAAGGCGGTGATCCAACCGACGCCGATCATGGAGCCGAAGGCGAGCGCAAAGAACCCGAAGCCGCTGATCGCCCGCTTCAGCTCCGGTCTCGCGGTGGACAACTCCGTTGGGTTGGTCGGCATAGGCCCCTGCTGTGTCGAGCGGTGAACGTCTAGCGCTCGAACACCACCCTCCCGCCCACGATGGTCTTCTCGACCATCACGTCCAGGATGCGCTCTGGATCGATGGTCAAGAGGTCGCCGGACAGAACGATCATATCGGCTAGCTTGCCCGGCTCGAGTGTCCCCTTGATGTCCTCCTCAAAAGTGATGTAGGCCCCGTTACGCGTATAACCCCGGATCGCTTCCTCCATCGTCAGGCGCTCTTCGGGCGCGAACACTGCACCGGAGGCCCCCTTACGCGTGACGGCGGCGTAGATCCCCACCATGGGACCGATCGGGAGAATGTCGCTGCTCAGCGCAACGAAGATGCCGTGGTTCATGGGACTGCGGAGCGGGTTGTTGTGTGCAGCGTGCTCTTCCTGGAGATACTCGACGTAGCGCCCCTCCAGCGTATACGTGAAGTTGGGTTGCTGCGTGATCAGGATGTTGTGCTCAGCCATCAACTCCATCACTTCGGGCGGGGGACGGACCGTGAAGTGGTTGAGGTAATGGCGATGATTATCGCGGGGCGAAGCGTTGAGGGTCTCGGCGAAGTAGTTGACGATGAGTTGGATCGCCGCGTCTCCGATGGCGTGGAATCCCATTTGCCACCCCATTTCGTGAGCTTGCCGGACGAGGGTACGCAGTTCCTCCTCATCGATGTCCAGCGATCCGTGGAAACCAGGCTCGCTCTGGTAGGAATCGATCGTGTACGCGCTAGGCCCTGTGAAGCCCCCGTCTACAAACACCTTCACGGCCCCGACGCGCAGGCGTTCGTCTCCGTCACCGGTCTTCTTGCCGAAGGCATCCATCTGTTCGGGTCCGCCCCAGCGGATCTGAACGTTCGCGCGAGGAAGCTCTTCGCCGTGTTCGCTGTAGACCACTTCCCACTCATCGTAGCCGCGCGTCGAGACACCGGCCTGGGCGAGGCTCGTGATGCCGAGCTCAAGCAAGTCGCGAAGGTGTTGGACGAAGCTTGGCCGGGTCTCCTCTCGTGTCGCCCGGGGGACGAGGTCCCCCACGACGTCTTGGCGCTCTCGGATGATACCGTTCAGTTCGCCCCGTTCGTCCTTCTCCAAGATCCCCCGCTCCGGATTGGGACTATCCGACGTGATCTCCGCGAGCTCGAATGCCAGGCTGTTCACCACGGCGCTGTGCCCGCCCGCCCGGGTCAGCGTGACCGGATTACGCGGAGCGGCCTCGTCCAAGTCGGTCCGTGTCGGTTTGCGTAGCTCGCTGAACGAGTCCTCGGACCAGCCATAACCTGTGATCCACTCCCCCTCACCGAGTTGCTCGACCTTGGCCCGGACCTGCTGTTGCAACTCCGCAACGGACGTGGTTCCGGTCAGGTCGATCTCACGGATCGGGTCTCCGCTGATATGGATGTGCGTGTCGTTGAATCCCGGAAGGACCGTCTTGCCTTCTAGATCGATCGTCTGGCTCGCATCGTACTTCGAGAGCAGATCGTTTCCGCCGACTTCGACGATCAGGCCGTCGCGCACGACCACGGCCTGCTGGATGGAAAACGCATCGTCAACAGTCACGATCTTGCCGTTGTGCAGCACCAAGTCCACGGGCTGCGGGGCACAAGCCGAAAGCGCCCACAGGAACACGAAACCCGGTATGGGGCCGGTCGAAATCTTGCTCGAAATTCTAGTCACTGGGTACCCTTTTTCTCAGTCCTCGTATCGGTCACGGAGATCGGGTCGATGCTACGTCGAGGACGAACCTTGCGGCCACAATGCCTTTCAGGCAGGGAACTCACAAGTGCGATGCCGCCAGCTTATTGGTCAGCTTGCTCAGACCACTGGAAAACATCTCGACCATCGAGTCGACATCTTCGTTCGAGAGCACGAGAGGCGGAGAGAAGGCGAGGGTATTGAAAAGAGGCCGGCAGATGAGGCCCTCCTCCATCAGGAACTCGTGGAGCCTCCGAGCGACGTCCAGAGCCGGATCGAAATTTTTTTTCGTCTCCTGATCCTCCACCAACTCGATTCCCGCGATGAGTCCAGTGCCCCGCACCTCTCCGACGAGCGGATGATCCCCGAAGGCGTCGCGAAGGCTCTCCTGTAGGTATGCCCCCACTTTGGCAGCGTTCTCCACCAGCCCTTCGCCCTCGATGATTTCCAGATTGGCCAGCGCGGCCGCAGCCGTCACGGGATGGCCAGAGTAGGTGTATCCGTGCGCAAAGGGTCCGTACTGCGAAGATCCCTCACGTAAGACCTCCCAAACTCGGTCGGAGATCAGGCTGGCCGACATCGGCACGTAGCCGCTGGTGAGGCCCTTGGCGGTACTCATGAGATCGGGCTCGAGCCCATAGAAGTCCGAACCCCACCACTCGCCCAGTCGCCCGAACCCACAGATCACTTCATCGACGATGAACAAGATGTCGTACTTTCGCAGCACCGGAATGATCGCCTGGAAGTAGCCCTCGGGGGGTGGGATCACCCCCGCTGCGCCCTGGATCGGTTCGGCGATGAACGCCGCTACGGTTTCAGGCCCGTTGCGAACAATGCACTCTTCAAGGTTGCTCGCGAGCAGCTCGGAGTACTCGAGTTCGGAGAGCCCTGCTGGGGCGTTGCGCCAGTAGTGCGGTGCGTCCACGTGAATAAAACGGTCCAGGGGCAAGTCGAAAGCGCGGTGCATATGCGGCAAGCCACTCATGCTGGCTCCGGCCAAAGTTGAGCCGTGATATGCGCCCTGACGCGCGATGATCTTCTTCTTTGCGGGCTTTCCGCGAACGTTGTGATAATACCAGACGATTTTGACCTGGGTATCGTTGGTATCTGAGCCAGAGCTTCCGAAGAAGACCTTGCTCATGTTCCCCGGAGCCAATGAAATGAGTCGGTCGGCCAGGCGGGCAGCCGGTTCGTTGCCCATGGATAGAAACGTATGGTAGTAAGGCAACCGGCCGGCTTGGTCTGAAATGGCATCGACGATTTCGCCTCTACCATACCCGGCGTTGACGCACCAAAGGCCGGCCATGGCATCTAGGTACGTGTTACCCGCGTTATCGCGAACGTGAATTCCGGAGCCCTCGACCATCAGCTTCGGCAGCCCTTCGGCATGCTCGGTCACGGACGTAAAGGGGTGCATGTGATTCTTGCGGTCCGCTTCCTGGGCCGCGGCGGTGTGGGGCTTGGTCTCGGCCATCCAGCTAGATTTCCTCGATAAGTTCACGCCTGGTCGGTGCCTTCTCTTTTCAGTCGAATATCTTAAATCTAGAATGCATCTGGAACTGAAACAAACAAGGCAGGGGACTAAGATGACTATGCTCGTAACACTCATAATGACAGCGGCGTTGGTGACGGCTACTCCATTGCTCGCACAGACGTCCAACGACCCCTTTCCATCTTCGATTCCCGCAACTGAGGGCGTGATCCGGGTAAACTTCGTCGAGTTCGCCTCGATCCCAGACGTCGATGGAGAGCCCGCTCGCATGATGCGCCTGGTCGATGAGCCGGGCACGAACCGCATCTTCGTCAACGACATGCGTGGTCCGATCTACACGGTCAGCTACGACGGACGGACCGTCACACAGTACGTCGACATCGACGATCCGCAGTGGGAAGTCGGTGTCCAAGCCCGCAGCCGCGAAACCGGTTTTCAGAGCTTCGCCTTCCACCCGCAATTCGGTCAGCCGGGCACTGAGGGATACGGCAAGTTCTACACGTGGACAGACAGCAGAAATACCGATCCAGAACCTGACTTCACCCCCAGCGGCGGCGGCGACACCCATGACACGGTCCTACTGGAATGGACCGCCGGTAATCCCCGCGGAACTAGCTACGACGGCCGCCCGCCACGGGAACTGCTGCGAATTCAACAACCCTATGGCAACCACAACGGCGGTCAGATCGGCTTCAACCCGCTTCCCTCGCTGAGTGAGGCCGACTTCGGCCTGCTCTACGTCTCAATCGCGGACGGAGGCAGTGGGGGCGACCCGGACAACCAGGCGCAAGACTTGGCGTCGGCCTTCGGGAAGCTATTTCGAATCGACCCACTCGGTTCGAACAGTGCTAATGGCCAGTACGGGATCCCGGCAGACAACCCGTTCGCCGGAGACGGAAACGCCGCCACGCTGAGCGAGATCTATGCCTATGGTGTGCGCAACGCGCAGCGGTTCGCTTGGGACCGAGTGAACGGCAACATGTTTCTCGCGGACATCGGCCAGAACATCGTGGAGAAGGTCACTCTGGTCACGGCCGGAGCCAACCTCGGGTGGAACGACTGGGAGGGGAGCTTCCGGTTCATCAGCCGAAGCGAGGTCAGTCTCGTCAACCCGCGCGGTGATCCCAACGTCACCTATCCGGTCGTGGAGTATGGGCAGCTGGATCCCTTGCTTCAGTCCCAATCCGCCGCTGCCGGGCTCCAAGTGTACCGCGGCGACGCGATCCCTCAGCTGGCGAACCTCGTTCTGTTCGCGGACCAGCCGAGTGGAGAGATCTTCTATTTTCAGGCCGACGATCTTCCCAACGGCGGACAGGATGCCATCCGCCGCGTCTTGCTCAACGACGCCGGCCAGGCGAGGACACTCCTTCAACTCATTCAGGAAAAGAATGCAGAGCAAGGCAGGCCTCCCGCGTCACGCGCGGACTTGCGTTTCGGCCCGGGTCCCGGCGATCAGGTTTTCCTGCTGAACAAGTACGATGGAATCGTTCGGCTTCTCGTTCCCTGACAGAGATGGATCGCGTTGGCGGCGTTCGGCCCGGGTGCGTGGCGATCTCTAGAAGGGTGACCGGGAAGGGGGGGGGCGCGCCTAGGGGAGTGGCGGAGGCGCGAGTTCGTACCGGTACGCTGTAGCCCGCCCGGCGAAGGACACCTCGAACCGCTCCCTCACTCCCGGGGCCGGAGCTGAGACCGTCAGAGGCTCAGTCGCCACAGTACCGTCGGCACCATAGAACGTGAATCGGAGGCGCACTTCGGTCCCGGGCTCGGCCGCGTTACCGACCACACGACCTTGGAGGCTCGTCTCCGTTTCGGACGGTAGAAACCGAAGGCCCTCCACATGTACTGGAGCAGATTCTGTTCTATTCAACCCCTGCGCCGCGGATTGCTCGTCTCCGAGTTCCAAGTGGGCTCGTGCCGCGATCAGGCCGGAGTCCTCCCCCAGGGGATCCACTTCGGCCAATCGCTCGCCAACGGCTGCCAGCGACTCCCAAGACTCGGCTGCGAGCAGGGAGTTCGCGTAGTTGAACCACGCATCACGGGAGTTCGGCCGGAGCTGGGTGAGTTGCTGGAAGGCCTCAGCCGCCGCAATGAAGTCGGTGGCACGGTATAGAGCGACGCCAACGTTGAAGAGCTCTCTGGCCGC
>CAUZVZ010000077.1:0-13702 GCA_963583605.1 Gemmatimonadales bacterium UBA6960 | reverse complement strand
GACGACGTCCCCGGGATGGAGCAGACAGCACTGTGGCTGGCTGCCCTTCAGGGCGAGGGGAAGATCCGTCACATCGGCGTTACGAACCTAGACGTGGACCGCGTGCGTCGGATCGAGGACGCAGGCGTCAGGCTCCTCTCGAACCAAGTCCAGTACTCCGTCCTCGACCGGAGGCCGGAGGCGGCGCTCAAGGACCACTGTCTAGAGCGCGGGTCTGGGCTCCTCTGCTTCGGTGCTCTCGCGGGTGGCTTCCTCACGGACCGCTGGCTCGGCGCCCCTCCCCCCACGGGCGAGCTGGACAACCGCTCCCTCGTGAAGTACCGGCTGATCATCGACGAGTTCGGCGGCTGGAACGCATACCAGGCCCTCCTCTCGGAGCTGCGGTCGGTCGCGGACGAGCACGCGTCGGACGTGGCCACGGTCGCCGTGCGCTTCGTGCTCGATCAGCCGAGCGTCGCTGCAGTGATCTTCGGCGCGACGCGTCTCGGACAGGTGGAACGAAACCTTTGTGCGCTGTCACTGCGACTCACGGAGGACGATCACGCACGCATCCGGCGCCACCTCGACGCAGCGCCTGGGCCAGCCGGTCCGGTGTTCGGGCTAGAGCGGGACCGCGACGGCCCGCACAGTAGCATCATGCGGTACAACCTGAACCGCGGCGAGCTGCTGGAGGACGATGTGGAGCAGATCTGATCGTCCCGGCTCTTGGACTGGCGGGACGATCCGACTGGGCTGGCAACGGGGCACCGTGGAAGCGCGGCGGGGGGGCGGCGGGGGGGAGGGTTGCATGGGTGACCGATCAAGCCGCCTCTTGCACTGACCGGTCACTCGTGTGGAAAGCGCCCGATACCGATCTCTCCATCAAAGAGGAGTCGATGCTGTCCTCAATCCATCCCAGCCCGCAACGCCGAGTCCGTTGGAACCAGTGCACCGCTCTCGCCCCCTCCGTGACCACGGTCCTGGCGGTCAGCGTTGCTCTGACGGCCGCGTGCGCCCCAGCCGACGCGCCCCGTGCCGCCGATGCGGCTTTTGAATTCGACCTCCCCAACTGGTCCGAGCAGGTCACGCTGCGCGAGGGGTGGCTCGAGCGTCGTCACGAGATGTTGCTCCCCATGATGCGTCAGTACGACATCGATATGTGGATCACCGTGAACGAGGAGTTCCATGACGATCCGCTGACCGAGTACATCGCACCCCCAAGACCCTACACGGGCAACCGGGACATCTTCGTGTTCGTCGACACGGGGGAAGAGCTTCGAAGCGTGGCGATCACGGGCTACTCCGAGGTGAACCTGAAGCGCTTCTTCGAGTCACCCGACGAGCCGCGCCCGGCCAGCCAAGTGCTGCCAGAGCTTTATGCGATCTATTCCCCCCAGCGCATCGCCCTCAACATGGACGGGCGCAAAGGCATGACCCGGAGCCTCACCTACGCCACGTACGGGTACCTGAGCGACATCATGGGGCCCGAGGCGACGTCGAGGTTCGTGAGCGCGGCCGACCTGATCGAGGAGTATCTAGACACCCGGATTCCCGAGGAGCTGGAAGCGTATCGCAATCTGGTCCATCTGACCGAAGTGATCGCGAAGCGAGCTCTCTCGGACGAGGTCATCGAGCCAGGGGTCACGACCATCGGCGATGTCCGACGGTGGATCTACAACGCGATGTGGCAGTACCGGGTGGGCACCTGGTTCCAGCCGGACCTTCGGCACCAACGTGGCGGAAGGCCGAACGACACGTCACGAGGCTTCCTGGCCGTGGCACCGGAGAATTGGGTGATCGAACCGGGCGACGTGCTTCACCTCGACGTAGGGATCTCCTATCTGGGGCTGGATACCGACTGGCAGAAGATGGCGTACGTACTCAGGGAGGGTGAGTCCGACGCGCCGGCCGGCCTCCAGGCGGCAATGGCCAACACCAACGCGCTGCAGGACGTGCTCACCTCCGCCGCCCGTCCGGGGCTGACGGCTGGCGAGGTGTACGATGCGACCATGGCGGAGATGGATTCCCGGCTGATCAAGGCGCAGATCTACTCGCATCCTCTGGGCAACCACGGCCACGGGATGGGGCCCAGCATCGATTTCCGGTCGGCCCAACGGGGTGAAACGGCTCGGCAGTCGAAGCGGTTGCGGGACGGCTCCTACATCTCCATCGAACTCAATACGCGGACGCCCGTTCCTGAGTGGGACGGCCAAGAGGTCTACATCATGATGGAGGATCCGGCCCACCTGGACAGTGAAGGGTACCACTTCTTCCGGCCGCGACAGGAGAGTTTCTACCTGATCGGAGGGTGATCGGATGGGAACTCCAAAGCCCTCCTTCCGCACGGCACCACGCCCGAGTCTCGTGCTAATCGCCGCCTCTGCGTTCCTCGCGGCCTGTGGAAAATCGGACGTGCCCCGCGGATTGGTCGTGAGCCCGCCCGGACATGCGTCCGGATACGTCTACTACGCTCCCACCGGGTCCGTCTACCTGCTCGACAACGGCAACCTGCTCCGCGGCGCGAGATACCCCGACCCGGAGGTCTTCAGAGGCGGCGGGCAGGGTGGGAGGCTACAGGAGTTCACCTGGGACGGCAAACTGGTCTGGGACTTCCCGTTCGCGACCGAGGATTACCTACTGCACCACGACGTTGCGGTCCTTCCCAACGGCAACGTCTTGGCGATCGCATGGGAAGCGAAGTCGGGTACTTGCTCTCCGACCTGAGGCCCCAGCGCGGAGACATCGATCCTCGTCCGTGTCGGAGGTGACGTGGGGGCGAATACCATCCATGTCAGCCCTATGGCCAACGTTCCCAACAAAAGGACCATCAATTTTCTGGACATGCGTACCTTTCCAAGCATGCAGGTGGCTCGTTCCTCCATGTGCGGACGCAAAAGTGAACCGTCGTCTCGATCTCGGCAAGATTTTGCGCTGCTGAACGCCAGCCAGATCTTAACGCCCCAGGCGTCTCACGTGTCCACACGTTGAGGCTCCTTACCTTGCGGATATGTGGAATCAGATCCATCGCCATAAACGTAGAAGAGGATACACCATGACTAGGAAGAGCAACTATTGCGCGCTGTGGCTCGTGGGCCTGGCGCTCGTCATCCCTATGGGACTGTCTGGCCAGCAGGAGACGGTAGACCCGTACGTGGTCGGCACTGCCCTGCCACCCGTCGACCAGGATGGGACACTGGTGGACATCACGCTCGACGACGCCATCGCACGAGCCCTCGAACTGAACCTGGACATACAGAGCGCCAGGCTCGGCCCCCAGATCCAGCGATACGCTCTGCAAGCCGCGGAGTCCGTATTCGGTCCGACACTGAGCAGCAGTTACGGATACAGCAACGCCACCAACCAATCCACGAGTCAGCTCGACGGTGGCGCCCAAACCTCGACCCAGCGCCAGACCTTCAACACCTCTCTTTCCAAGACGATGCCTTGGTATGGGGGCCGGATGAGCGCCGATTTCAACAACAGTCGCACCGAGACGAACAACGCGTTTGCGACCCTCAATCCAAGCTTCCGCTCCAACGTCAGCGTCAATTACACCCAACCCCTGCTGGCGGGGCTCTCGACTGACAACCAGCGCACCGCATTGGAGACCCAAGCGATCCTAGGCCAGATTTCCGACATTCAGTTGACCCGCCAAATCGCTACCATCACCTTCCGCGTCCGAGCCGCCTATTGGGGTCTTCGGGCGACGATCGAGCAGATCGAGATTCAGCGCCGCAACCTGGCCCAGGCCCAGGAATTGCTCGCACAGAACGGGATCCGGGTCCAGCTCGGCACGATGGCCGACCTCCAGGTAGTCCAGGCGGAGGCCCAGGTATCGAGTGCCGAGCAATCCCTTCTCAATGCCCAAATGCAATGGCGAAACCAGGAGCTCATTTTCAAGCAGCTCTTGGTGAGCAGTGCCGCCGACCCACTCATGGCGCAGACGCTGAATCCGGTCGGCCTTCCCGTCCTCGTGCAGCAAGTCGTTGATATCGATGGCGCCATCAGCACGGCACTGAACCAGCGCGCCGACCTCAGGCAGACGCGGCAACAGAGGGACATCTCGGAGTTGGACATCGCAGTGACCAGAAACAACGTACGCCCGGACCTGAGCCTGACGGCGGCTTATTCGGTCCAGGGAGTGGGCGGGGACCGTTTCGATCGGTCCGGCCTGGGCGGTGAGGCGGTGCTGGCGCAGTCGGGCGGCTATCTGGATGGGCTCGATGCCATTTGGGCCCAGGACACACCCACCTGGAGCGTCGGGCTCAACTTCTCCTACCCCATCGGAAATGGGGCTGCCAAGGCCAACCTGCGTCGGGCCCAGCTTCAGATGGAGCAGACCGACCTGGCACTTAGGAATCAGGAGCTGGCCATCGTTACCCAGGTGACAAACGCCGGCCTGACGGTGAACGACACGTACCTTCTGTTGCAAGCGGCGCAGCGGAGCCGTGAGGTTTTCGAGCGCGCCGCAGAGATCGAGGTGACGAGGTTCGCCGCAGGAGCCTCCACGAACTATGAGGTTTCCCAGTCCCAGGACGCACTGACCTCCGCCCGGCTCTCAGAGCTGCGGGCCATGATCAACTATGAGAACGCTATCGCGGAGTTCGAACTGGTGCAGTACATAGGTGGCTAGGCCACGTCGACACGGGGACTCCGGGGCAGTCTACCCCCGCTGCGGAAAGCAGGAGTACGCTGCCCATGATGGCCGCGATCACCAGCGCCATGATACGAAGGCCCACTGAACGCTCGCGGTCGGCGGAGGACGCAGTCACGAGCCGGCGGACCCTAAGATCAGGGGCTCCGGCTGCGGTGATCTCACGAAGTCACGATGCGCCCCACTGTCCCCAGCTCTTACTCGTCGAGGGTGGGCTCACGTTTGAATCCCTCACGGTCGGCGTGCGTCACGTATGTGGGCTGACGGCCGATCGAACTGAGCGTGCCACGCTGCTCGCGGGGGAAACCAGACTGCGCCGACAGCCCGCGCCGTTCGTAAAATCCGTGGTCCCCCACCGCCGCGGTCGTCTTGCCCTACGGTCCGCTGCTCAAGGCGATCATGGCGAGGAAGGGTCAGGGCAGGATTAGGGCATGGAGAAAGCCCTGATGTTCACCCTCGCTCTAGCGGTAATTCCCGTGGTGGTTGATGCACAGGCTACTCTATCGGCTTCCTGCGCGGACATAAATATTGCGTCTCCGTTGGAGGATGTGCGTTCCTGCGCCAAGCAAGGGGATGCGCATGCCCAGACCGTTCTCGGGGCTATGTACGCCAATGGCGAAGGCGTCCCGCAGGACTATGCCGAGGCGGTACGCTGGTATCGGTTAGCCGCCGAGCAAGGGAATGCGGTTGCCCAGTTCAACCTCGGGGTTCAGTACGCCAATGGCGAAGGCGTGCCGGAGGACGATGTGGAAGCGGTGCGCTGGTATCGACTGTCCGCCGAGCAAGTCTACTTCTACGACGACGACCACCCTCTTCGCCACGACTACTTCCCGGCCGCGTTTTCGGGGGTGCCGAACGAGTTCCTCATGGATCGCTTTGACTGGCTCCACGAACGTTTGGGGATTCCCTGCGAGCAGCCTAGGGCGATCGCGGCCATGTACCCCGTGGAGGGCGCATCGTTTTCCAAAGACGGGTCCACAAATCCCGACTGACCTCACCGTCTCCTAGTACCACCCCTGACACAGAAGAGCGCCGGCCAGGGATATCCCGGCCGGCGCTTTGGCCTGATAGCCCTCGCTGAGCCTAAGCCCTCAGTTGCCCGGGCGGTACGTCCTAACTGGAGGCAGCTGTGCGCCGGACAGATCGTCCGGAACGTCGTCCTCAGCGACGACGGTGTGCATTAGCGTCCCGATACCCTCGATGGAGGCTTGGATCGTCTCACCAGCCTGCAGGTACCCAGAGCCTGTCTCGCGCTCGACGCGACCAGCGCCCGTTCCGCCCGACGTCCCGCTTTGCAGAACGTCACCGGGAAATACGGTGATGAGCGACGATGCGTACTCGATTAGCTCCGGGATATTGTGGATCATGTCCCCCGCCCTGGCGTCCTGAACGGTCACGCCGTCGATGACCAGACTCTGGTGCAGGCGTTCCATCGGATCGCCGTAGAACTCCTTTGGAACAATCCACGGCCCCTGGGGCGCGAAGGTGTCATGGCCCTTACCGACGAACCAGTCCGAACCTGAGCCGTAACCACCCGGGGGACGCCCGCCACGATCGGATATATCCATGGCGACCATGTACCCGAACACGTGGTCGTACGCGCGGCTCGCAGAGATGTACTTGCCCGCGCGGCCGAATACGACAGCCAACTCGACTTCCCATTCGATCCGGTCACGTCCATAAGGCAGTATGATGTCATCGCCGCTGCCAATTACCGCGCCGCGGGTCGGCTTGAGGAACAGGTACGGCACCCCCCGGTTCTCCTGGCGCTCCTGGGTCCTCGCCGCCAGCTCCTCCTCGGTGCAGCCTTCGCACGCGTGCGTGTAGAAGTTGACTGCGGCGTTCATGATCTTGCTGGGATACATGATCGGAGGAAGGATGTCCAGGTCTTCGATACGGTGAACGTAGTCTGCTCCAAGCTGGTCGTTGCCCACCACGTTGTTGACGATCTCGTAGATCCGGTACTTCAGACCGTACTCATACTGCCCGATCAGCTCGATCATATCCGCCGGCGCGTTGACGTGCGCGTACATCGGATCGATCTCGAGGGCAGTGTTCGCCGCCGCGAGATCAATGACCAGAGCGTCCCTGAGGACAATCCCTACCGTCGGCGCGCCGCCGATCTCGAACGTCCCGACCTTAAATGGCTCGGCTGAGGACATCGCCTGGGCATTGATAAGCGCGGGGCTCGTGAGAGCTACAACCATCGCGAGAGCTAAGGTCAGCCTTGTCATGCGTTGCATATCCTGCTCCAGTGAAACCACGTGAATCCGCCGGTTGGTGCGTTCCCCGTCGTGTCTCTATCCATCCAGGTTTTAGCCCCGTATATAGGGCCTGGGTTACCTGACGGTCACCCTGACGTACCCGTTGGTCCAGCAGCAATTGTCTGGATTGCTGCTGTCTGGCGCACGCCAGTTGTCCACCCGCGCCCGCAACATATACTCACCCGGCTCAGAAAACGTCGCCACCACGCGGACCGTGCGCTGCTCATCGTCCGGAACCGTGATCGTCTCAGCCCCGGGTGGATCTTCGTCCTCTTCGACGATCGGTGTGGACTCGTCCCGTGTGAACTCGACCCTGCCGGGGCCCTGGTGCATGGACCACAGCACGCGAAGCGATAGAGGCTCAAAGAACCGAAAATCTGAACGATCCCTTTCCGAAGCTTCCCTAACGTTGATCGATACGGTGAGCGGGGATCCTGCCGTAACAGTGAGCGCGCGTGCTGCTACGATGCCCGGAGGTCCTCGGCCTTCCTCGGTATCCGAGTCGAAGGAGACGAGCGGAGGGAGACTACCGTGAGGCCGGGGTAGCCAGTCCAATTCGTAGGCATTGGAACGGGTCCGGCCGGGCACTTTCGTGACCTCTCCGTTCGCCTTGCGAAGCGTCCACCAGACGTCCTGGTCCTTCATCACCGCCGGCAGATCAACGGCGAAGACGCCTCGCTGGTGTCCGGGGTAAAACGTCGTGGGCTGCATCCCGTCGAACTCAGCCGGCTCGAGGAAATTATCCTCTCCCAGGGGAATCTCCAACGTGTCCTGGTTGAGATTGAGATACCCGAAGGAGATGCTGTACGTACCGTCTTCATTCGCGTACCAGCCCTCCATGAAAGGGGCGAGGGTTCGATTTCCGGGAGAGTTGGGCTGCAGGGGCCAACGGCCGTCCGGCCCCGGCCCCGTCACCTGGGCCCCGAGTGCCCCTGGACTGGCCAGTAGACCCCAGAGAAGCAGCGCGGCGGCCACTCCACTCACCGTCTGGCGAACCTGCATCATGGACTCAGTCCCCGCCACCGGTCCTCTGCACTTCGGCCACCCTCCGCTCCGCTAAGAGCTCTTCGTAGCCCTCCTCATCGAGGTGGGTCACGGCGATCCAGAAATGTGACATCTCGTCAGCTGTTCGGCTGCCATAATCCACCCACTGATCCGGATCCGGGTTGTTGGGGTTGCCGGCCGTGTTGTCGTACCACTGCTTCATAATGAGGACCGCGCCGGCCGGAATCAGGGGCGCCACGTCATCCTCGAAAATGTGGCTCTGGTGCCAGGTGGCGCTCCAGTTGGAGACCATGCCGATGATGTCGGTCTGGTTGGTCTCCGGATAAAAAACCTCCAGGGACGCGGACCGCAGCCGCAGATGCCCGTGGGGCTGGAAGCTGTCGATGCGGACCGGGTGGTCGAAGGTGCGAAAGCCCTGAGTCATGGCCGTCCCGTGTGGGGGCATGACGAGTTCACCCTCACGGATTCCATAGAGCGCGAGATCCTGCTTGTACTTGTACTCGTAGTCCTCCGGGTGGAGCCAGATGCCCAGATCGACCACGTTGCCCTCGATCACGTCGTTCACGGCAGTCATGCCGAGCCCGCCGGGATACATGTGGATATCCCAGCGAACATATGCATCCGCGGGAAGCACCCGGCAAACGCCGTCGGGAACGATCTCACCCAGCTTGCCCATGGCGTACTCGGTCACCCGGTCGCCTGTCTCCTCGAAGCTGCCATCATCCAGCATGATCCGGAAGGTCGAATTGGCGTGGTGGACCACCGTCTTGGCGGCCCCGCGGGGCTTCACCTGAAGGGCCTTGATGCAACGCTCCTGACCCTCAGGGAGGCCTAGGATCTCAACAATGGGACGGTGCCACAGGTCGAGTCCTGCGGCCGGCACGTCGATAGGCGTCGAGGGGGCGGTGAGGGTCGGCGGGCCGAACAGAGCCGACAGCGACCAGTCGTCGGTGTCGAGCAAGTTCAACTCCGGAATCTCGTCCGCATTGCCCAGAGGTGCACCCTGGTCGACCCAGGAAACGATGGTGTTGATGTCTTCATCGGAAAGACGCCAATCTTCCTTGAGATCCTGGATGCCGACATCCTTGTCGTAGTAGTACGGCGGCATTATGCGGCCGGCTACCTTGATCTTGATGAGAGGAGCATACAGCCTGACGTTCTCGTAGGTCACGAGCTCCATGGGCCCGATTCCACCCGCTCGGTGGCAGACCGTGCAGTTCTCCTGGATGATGGAGGCCACGTCCGCGGAGTAGGTCAACGGCGCGTCATGCGACGACAACGCGAAGGTTGCCTGGGCTTGTGCTGAACTCTGGAACGTGAAGCTCGCGACGAGTGCAAAAGTGGCGGCCCCGATCCAGGACCATTTCTGCAGTTTCATGATGGCCCGCTCCCTACCTTGGGGTGCAGAAGCACTAATACCCAGGGACTTTTCCCTGGGAACTGACGTTCGTCCGAATCTACGCGACGACTTCAGGGGAACGCAACCATTCCCATTGTCCACCGATGGAGGCGTCTGACAGCCTTCTGCTTGCGCCTACCGGCCCGCTCTCGGATGTTGCCCGCGCAGTCTGATCCTGGAGTGCCGAGGACCCGCGTATGAATCGCAGACAAACGGAACCCCAACCCGCGTATGTGCAGTAGGGGCAACGATTCCACCAATGGGCCTGGGTAGACTCGAACTACCGACCTCACGCTTATCAGGCGGTGGACGACCAACCACCAGCAACAGTCCCCTTCCCCGCCCTACGTGCGTACGCCCCGTAGGTAGGCCATTTATGTTCATCGCCGCCAGGTAGCGCCAAGGGTCGATCAACCGTCACCAACCGCTAGCAGTCGTGGGGTTTGTCACTGTTTCTGGCACTGTTTGGTCTGAAGCTAAGAACTGCTTCGACCCCTCCTGAACGAGAAGACGGCCACCTCCGGAGACGGGGGGGGCCGTCTCTCCTCTGTCACCTGAGAAGTATCCTTAATTATCCGCCCACGGAGAACGACAGGCCGACCGCCATTCGTCCTGTCACGATGGGTCCACTTTTATGTCCGCTCCTTGATAGGATGTGTTTAGCCTCTCGAATCGCAGTGTTACGTGTCTGACGGATCGACGATCTGTGCGGGTTGGTAGACGCATGGGAGGGCCTGGCGCAGAAGGCTGTGGGCGCGCATGTCACCTTCGATCCCGCCTTGACTGCGTCAGAGTGTTATGCCTAGCATGTCCTCCCTGGTGTCATGGGCCAGTCCAAGCCTGCGAGGTTCCTCATGCACGCACTTTTCTTCCGCAACTCTGCTCTCGGGTTCCTGGCGGGGTTGTTCGCCTTCGCCCTCGCCGCCATCCCATTGGCCGCACAGGTCGCGCCCCCGGCGTCCTCATACGGCACGCTCGAATGGCGGACCATCGGTCCAGAGGGAAACCGTTTCAGCTCGGCAGCCGGGATTCCGGGCGAGCCGTACACCTACTACGTGGGGGCGGCCTCCGGCGGCGTGTATAAGACGACCGACGGTGGCGTGAATTGGGACGAGATGTTCGACGACCAGCCGGTCCAGTCGATCGGTTCACTCGCGGTGTCTCCTGCGAACCCGAACGTCGTCTGGGCCGGGACCGGGGAAGGGAAGATCCGCAGCCATATCTCGGTGGGGCAGGGCGTATACAAGTCCACCGACGCGGGGGACACCTGGACGCTGATGGGGCTGGCAGCGACCGGGCGCATTCCCCGGCTGGCCGTGCACCCCACCGATCCCGACGTCGTCTTCGTGTGCGCGCTGGGTCACAGCTACGGACCGCAGCCGGAGCGTGGCGTCTTCCGTACCCTCGACGGCGGGCAGAGCTGGGAGCACGTCCTGTTCGTCGATAACGACACCGGGTGCTCGGACATCGCCATGGATCCGACCAACCCGCGGGTGTTGTTCGTGGGCATGTGGCAGCTCGAGATCCATACCTCGGGACGCACCAGCGGCGGCCCGGGGGGCGGACTTCACGTGACCCGCGACGGGGGCGATACGTGGGAGCGACTGTCGGGTCCCGACAACCAACTCGGCCTCCCGACCAAGCCCGTCGGCAAGGTGGCCGTGGCCATCGCGCCCTCCAACACCCAACGCGTCTACGCGATGATCGAGACCGGAGACGGAATCCCGTGGAACGGCGAGCCGACGGAGGACGGTCAGGTGTGGGGATCGGAGGATGGCGGCCGTAGCTGGAGGCTCATCACGCGGGACCGAAACGCGATGGGTCGTCCCCACTACTATTCTCGTGTCGTGATCTCCCCGGACGACGAGGACGAAGCGTACTTCCTGACCGCGTCGTTCACGGTGTCGACCGACGGGGGCCGGACGCTCGACGTGACCCCGCGTCCCGAAGCGCCGGGAGGCGACCACCACGACATGTGGATCGATCCCACGAACGCCGACCGCATGATCGTGGCGCACGACCAAGGGCTCTCGATCTCCATCAATCGGGGTAAGACGTGGTTCCGGCAGCGGCTCAAGAACGCGCAGATGTACCATGTGACTGTCGACAACGCGATCCCCTACAACGTGTTGGGCAACAAGCAGGACGAGCCATCGTACCGGGGTCCCAGCAACAGTCGGATTCTGGGGGGACGCCGGATCGACGGCATTCCGCGCGGGATGTGGCACCACGTCGGAGGCGGTGAGAGCGGGTGGGCCACGCCGGATCCGACAGACCCGAACATCATATGGTCGTCGGCCTCGGGGTCGGGTATGGTCGGCGGTATCGTCGTCCGCTACGAGGAAGACCGCCGCCAGTATCGCACGGTCGAGGTATGGCCGGAGCAAAGCCGTGGCGCGGCCTCCGGCGTTCGTTATCGATTCGTGTGGGACGCGCCGATCACGATCTCGCCCCACGACCACAACACCGTTTATGTGGGGAGCCAGCACGTGCACCGTACACGAAACGGCGGCCAGAGCTGGGAGATGATCAGTCCGGATCTGACGTTGAACGATCGGAGCCGCATGGGGTCCTCCGGCGGCCTGACGGGTGACAACATCGGGGTCGAATACGCGGGGGTGGTGTTCGGCATCACCGAGTCGCCGATCGAGGCCGGGCTCATCTGGGCCGGCACCAATGATGGCTTACTGCACATCACGCGCGACAACGGCGGCACCTGGACCGACGTCACCGGCAACATGCGGGGTATTCCCGAGTGGGGCGCCGTGCGGAGCATCGCCGCGTCTCGCTACGACGCGGGAACTGCGTACGTGGCGGTCGACGGACACCAGGCCAACGTCCGCGATCCCCACATCTATCGGACTCGTGATTACGGAGCCTCGTTCGAGAAGATCACGGACGGGATCCCGAGCAGCATGCTCAGCTATACCAAGGTGATCGCCGAGGATCCGGTGCGCCCCGGCCTGTTGTACGTCGGCACCGAGAACGCGATCTACGTGTCGTTTGACGCCGGGGACAACTGGCGGCCGCTGCAAAACAACCTACCGGCCGCGCCGGTGTCGGGGATCGTGATACAGGAGCACTTCAACGACTTGGTGATCAGCACCTACGGTCGCGGGTTTTGGATTCTCGACGACCTGGCACCCCTTCAACAGCTGACGCCGGACGTGATGGCGTCCGCCTCACACCTGTTCGCGCCTCGCGATGCGTACCGCTTCCGGCCCATCACACCGCCTTCGGTCCAGTACGACGACCCGACGATGGGCGAAGATCCGGAGTACGGCGCGTCTCTTAACTATTGGCTGGGTGACGTCTCAGACGAGGTGCCGGAGGTGGAGATCCTCGACGCTTCGGGCGATGTGGTCCGAACGCTCGAGGGCACGAACCGCCAGGGCATCAACCGCATCCATTGGGACCTCCGGGACGAGCCGAACGGTCCGATTGCGCTGTTCACAGCTCCCATGTTCGCGGCCCACATCGAGGTGCCCGAAGAGGGGCGGCCCGTGGGCGCACAGATCTCGGTGCTCCTGCCCCCGGGCGGCTACACCGTGCGCTTGACGGTGGACGGCCAAAGCCAGGAACAACCGCTCACGGTGCTCAAAGATCCCAACTCCGCGGGAACCCTGGCCGACATCGACGCGCAGGTCGCGTTCATCAAGGCGGTCCGCGCTGACATCGTGAGGGCCGGTGAGGCCGTCGAGCAGGTCGAGGCGCTGCGGGTCCAGCTCGAGACGCTCGCCCGGTACGCATCGGACGAGGAGGCGATCGAGGCGATGGCCGCGCTCTTGGAAAGGCTCGTCGACTTGCAGTCGGACATGGTCGACGTCCGTCTCACGGGCCAGGGGCAGGACGCGTTGCGGTTCGGCGCGACGCTTCTGGGGAAGCTCGGGTATCTGACCCGCGGCATCTCCGCGGCCGACTTCCCGCCGACCGATCAGGAGCTCGAGGTGCAGAGCCTCCTCCATAGTCGGCTACTCGAGTATCTCAGCGCACTCGAAGGAGTGATCAACAACGATGTGGCGGCGCTGAACCGGATGCTCCGGGGGCTGGGGATGTTGGTCCCCAGCGGAGGAGGGTGAGGGAGTTCCTGTGGCCGTCCACTTCACGATCCGGAGCCAGCGCCCTCTCGTGGCCCTGTTGCTGGTCAGCTTCCTTTCCGCCTGCGGGAGCCCGACCGTCGAGCACGACCTCGTGCTGCGCGACGTCACCGGCGTGGATGTCGAGACCGGGACGCTGAGCCCGAACTCCATCATTGCGGTCGACGATTCTCTCATTGCCTTCGTTGGCGCAGACGGAGAGGGGTCACACCGGGGGCGCGCGGAGGTCGACGGGGCGGGCAGCTATGCGATCCCGGGACGGTGGGACATGCACGTGCACATCGAGGGGGCGGACCTCGTGGAG
>CAUZVZ010000076.1:0-13877 GCA_963583605.1 Gemmatimonadales bacterium UBA6960 | reverse complement strand
GCCACCCGTGGCCTTGGTCGCTTTGGCCCTCATCGTAGGGAGCGGCCTGTATGCGGTCTTGGACCTCTTCTTCCCACCCGCCTTATCCCTCGCGCTAGTTTGCCTTCCCATTTTGCCATGGCTTCGCCCTGGTTTATTGCGGTCTCCCCGGACCGCATTAGACGGGCAGGAGTCCGTCGAAGTACTTCCGCACTTTCCCATCACCGCGCAAACGGGGGCGATATCGGTGGCTTTGGCCTTGGCCGTGCTCGCTGGGGGCCTCTCGACTCACGCTCAACGTCGAGCGGGGGCCAGCGACTGCAGGCTCAATCTGGCGGATGGAGCGGAGGGGCCGGTCTGTGGTTGGTTCGAAGGCGGGACGGGAACAGGGACACATCCGTTTCGCTTGGTCCGTGGCCTGAACTGCACGGGTTCTGTCCGGGCGTTCCAAAGGGGGAGCGATGCCGGGCTGCCCCCCGGGGCGGCGGTGCATGCCGTTGGCACTTAGCGGCGGACGGCGCACCCCGTCGCGGCGGCCCCCAGGTTGGCTGGAACGCTTCTGCTCTCGGACGTGCAACCCGACGAGCGTGCCACAAGCTCGCGGTTCTCAGGAGCCGGGGCGCTCCTCCGCAGACGGATCGAATCTCGGATGCGGGACCTCCTGCCCGAGACATGGCCCTTGGCCAGCGCTCTGATCTTAGCCCGAAAGGAGGCCCTGGACCCCACGGTTCGGGAGGCATTCGCCATCGCTGGGATTGCTCATTTGCTCGCGATCTCGGACTTTCATGTGGGAGTCGTGGCGCTCCTCGTGAGTGGCATCGTTCGTGGTGCGGGGGCCGGCCCGTGTCGAGCGCCGGCATACGCCGCCGCCATCACGTGGCTGTACATCGGCCTCATCGGTTTTCCGGACGCCGCAGGCGCGCGGATCGTTCTGCCTTACTCGCGCCGCAGGGGAGTCAAGCGGATCGAAGCTCTCGTGTTACCCATCCGGATCTGGATCACATCGGTGGAGCCGAAGCCGTCGTCCAGGCGATCGATGTGGCGTACGTGATGGACCCCTCTCAGGCGACGTGAAAGGACGCTGGGGGTACTGGAGGCGGCCAGAAACAAGGGCGTCACATGGCTCGAAGCGCGGAGAGATGTGTCCATGATGCTGGACGGCGTCGAGGTTTACGTTCTGCACCCTGACGGCCCTACACCCGCGACGGATGCCAACGCGACCTCCGTCGTCCTCCTGGTCCACTACGGAGAGTTCGAGGCGCTCCTTGACCGGCGACGCCCCGGTCGACGTGGAGGAGGCCATCCTCGACGATCTCCCTTCGGACCTCGAGGTCCTGAAAGTTGGTCATCACGGGTCGAACACGTCGACGTCTGCGTTGCTTCTGGTGCAGACTTCGCAGTGATCTCGGTCGGCGCGAGGAACCGCTACGGCCATCCTCATACCGATGTCGTGCGTCGGATTACGGAGTCGGGCAACCCGTGTTCTGCGCACCGATCTCAGCGGCGACATCGTGATACGGGCCCGGCGCAGCGGACTTCACGACGTCCGGACGGAGTGGTGATACGGAGGGCCCGTATGTAGCTTTGAAGCTCACAGGCGCCCACGTTCACCCACGAGGCCATGACGAAGAACAGTGTCGTTACGCTAGAGAGACATATCGTCGAAGAGGAGCGGAGTCGCCCGGAGGCGACTGGCGCCTTCAGTAACATTCTCCAATCGCTGACCCTCGCTGCGAAAATCATCTCTCGGGAGGTGACCAAGGCCGGCATCGTCGATATGCTCGGAGGCACGGGGGACACGAACGTACAGGGGGAGCACGTCCAGAAACTGGATCTATATGCAGAGGACGTCATCTTCCGGGCCTTGGATCATACGGGGACACTCTGTTGCATGGTCTCTGAGGAATCTGAGGACGTCATTCCCATTCCGGATCAGTTTCCGAAGGGCGATTACGTGCTGATCTTCGATCCCTTGGACGGCTCTTCCAACATCGACGTCAACGTTTCGATCGGCACCATTTTCTCGATTCACCGGAAGGTATCCGACGGTGAGAAGGGTACTGAGGAGGACTGCCTTCAGGCGGGGTGTAAGCAGGTCGCGGCCGGATATGTGGTCTATGGGTCGTCGACCATGCTCGTGTATACGAGCGGGCAGGGGGTTCACGGGTTTACGCTCGACCCGTCGATCGGTGAATTTCTTCTGAGCCACCCGAGCCTGGTCATGCCCGACCCTCCGAGCCGGATGTACTCGATCAACGAGGCATACTATCCTCTCTGGTCCGCTGGGCAGCAGAGGCTCATGCAGCGCTTGAAGGGGCTCGATGGTGAAGCGACGACCTCCTACAGCTCACGCTACATCGGCTCGTTGGTGGCTGATTTTCACCGCACCCTGCTCAAGGGTGGAATCTTCATGTATCCGGCGGACTCCAAGAATCCGCATGGGAAACTCCGACTCCTCTACGAGGCGGCGCCGATGGCCATGATCTGCGAGCAGGCCGGGGGGCGGGCGTCCGACGGACGGACGAGCATACTGAGCCTCACTCCTGAGGCCATTCACCAAAGGACACCGCTGTACATCGGGTCTTCCGAAATCGTTGAAATGGCGGAGAGTTTTCTGGCCGAAGACGTTTAGCGGCTTGGGAGGCCGCTCCCTGAGCACGCTAACACTTGATGGGATGGTTCCCGGGCAGGTAGCCTTTGTCGAGATCGACGAGGGGCGCGGCGTAGTCGCCGGAGAAGCAGGCGTCGCAGAAGGAGCTGTGGTCGGAGACGACTGAGAGCATGCCTTCTAGGGACAGGTACCCCAGGGAATCGACCCCGAGCTGCTGTCCAATCTCGTCTGGACTGAGTCTGGACCCGATGAGTTCCTCGTGGCTGGGCATGTCGATCCCGTAAAAGCAGGGGAACCGCACCGGTGGGCTCGCGATGCGGAAGTGGACCTCTTTGGCGCCGGCCTGTCGAATGAATTTGACCAAGCTCCGGCTTGTGGTTCCGCGTACCAGCGAGTCGTCTACTACGATGACGCGCCGATCCTCGAGAACCTCCCGCACCGGGTTGTACTTCATCCGGGCGCCGAAATCTCGATCGACCTGGGAGGGCTTGATGAAGGTTCGCCCGACGTAGTGGTTCCGGAGGAGGCCCAATTCAAAGGGGATCCCGCTCCGCTCGCTGTATCCGAGAGCCGCCGAATTGGCGCTGTCCGGCACTGAGACGACGGCATCGGCCTCTACCGGGTGCTCCTCAGCGAGCCGGCGTCCGAATCCACGACGCGCGCCGTCGACGGAAATGCCCCAGAGATGCGAGTCCGGACGTGCGAAGTAGACCAGTTCGAAGATGCATGGCGCGGCCGACTCGGCTTTAGGGAGCTCGGGAAGGTTGCGGAGCGTTCCGTCCTCGATCCGGAGGATCTCCCCTCGCTGGATGTCCCGCACATACTTCGCGCTGAGGATGTCCAGCGCGCACGTCTCGCTCGCGATCACGTGTCCCTCATCGAGGCTACCCAGAACCAATGGCCGATACCCCCGAGGGTCGCGTATGGCGTACATCACCTCGTCCACCGTAATGGCGAGTGAGAACGCACCCTCAAGCTGATTGAGAGCATCCGCCACCTGGCCGTCGATGGTCGTCTCACGGGACCGGGCGATCAAGTGAATGATCACCTCCGAATCCGACGTGGTCTGGAAGATCGCTCCCTCCCTCACGAGTTGTGTCTTGAGGTCATGGGCGTTCGTGAGGTTGCCGTTGTGGGCCACCGCCAGATCTCCACCGCCGTACCGAACGACGATCGGCTGCGCGTTCAATGCCTGGCTTCCGCCGGCGGTCGAGTATCGTACGTGCCCCAACGCCGTACGGCCCGGAAGGCCTCTCAGGACATCCGCGCTGAAGACATCGGCAACCAATCCAACACCTTTGTGAAGCCGTGCTTCACCGTCGGCGAGCGCACAGATTCCGGCGGATTCCTGACCCCGATGTTGAAGGGCGTAAAGTGCCAGGAACGCCAGATCCGCGGCGCCATCGATGCCACTGAAGCCGACGACGCCGCACTCCTCGTGAGGCCGGTCGTCGAGTTGGGACGCTGTGACGTCGATGGGTCCTGAGAGTGTTGGGGGGAAGGGCTTCGAGGTCACGATGGTCCGGCTCCATCCATCAGTTTGGGGATCGCGCCGAAGAACAGCTCGGCTAGGACTTCGATATCAGCTTCCAGCGATGTCGCTCGCCCATCTATCCTGAACCCCTCATCTGAAGGGGCGACCTTCCCGATCGCACGGCAGGGCACGTCATAGCGCTTCGCGAGACGTAAAACGTCGTCCGCGGAGTGCGCGTCGCACGACACCACCACGCGGCCTTGGGCCTCCCCGAAAAGGAGGGGAAGGACCGGGAGCGAGTCATGGAGTGTAACGTGCACGCCAAGCGGGTTTTCTCCTGCGCCAAGTGCGCTTTCAGCCAAGGCGCATGTGAGGCCGCCCTCCGACACATCGTGGGCGGAGTGGAGCAGCCCTTGTTGGATCATCGCCAATACGGCGTGCTGGAGTGCGCGTTCTGCGAGGAGATCGACCGAGGGCGGCTCTCCGGCGACGAGGCCCTCAATCACATAAAGATACTCCGAGGCACCCAACTCGTCCGTGTTGTCGCCGAGCAGGATGACGGTGTCGCCTTCTTTCTGAAAGGCATGACGAGTAATGTGATCCACATCCTCCAGGACGCCGACCATACCGATGACGGGGGTCGGGTAGATCGCGACGCCGTCCGTCTCGTTATAGAACGACACGTTTCCGCCGGTGACCGGTGTCTCGAACAGCTTGCAGGCCTCAGCCATCCCCCCCACGGCCTCACGGAATTGGTAGTAGATGTGGGGCTTGAGCGGATTTCCGAAATTCAGATTGTTCGTCACTGCTGTTGGAAGCGCACCCACACAGACCAGGTTCCTCGCGGCCTCGGCCACAGCGGCCATCGTACCCGACCGTGGATTCAGATAGACATATCGGCCATTGCAGTCGGTGGTGGCGGCCACGGCCCGGCGGGTATCGCGAAGGCGCACGACCCCGGCGTCCCCGCCCGGACCCACCGCTGTGCCGGTTCGCACGGTGGTGTCGTACTGTCTGTAGATCCAGCGCTTGGAGGCGATGTTCGGCGAAGCTATCAACTTTAGGAACGCCTCCGACGGATCAGTGTCCTCCGCGTTGAAACGGGTAAGATCCGCACAGCGAAGGTCGCGGATTTCTTCGGACTCGACGCCGTCTCGCTCGTACGTCGGGCATCCCTCCGTCAGCGGAAGGGAGGGGATTTCCGCCACCACGCGGTCGCCCTCAAGAACCCGGAAGAGACCGTCATCGGTGACGCGGCCTATTTTCTCGGCCTCCAGTTCCCACTTGGCCAGGATATCCCGCACTACGCTTTCACTGCCCGATTTCGCGACCACAAGCATGCGCTCTTGAGATTCTGACAGCAGGATCTCGTAAGGGGTCATCCCGGGTTCCCGGACGGGCACGCTCTCCATGTCGATTTCCACCCCGTTCCCGGAACGGCCCGCCATTTCTGAGGCGCTCGACGTAATCCCGGCCGCTCCCATGTCCTGGATGCCTGTGATATGACCGCTCTTGATGAGTTCGAGGCTAGCTTCCAAAAGTAGTTTTTCGGTAAAGGGGTCTCCGACCTGGACCTGCGGCCGACTGGACTGGGAATCCTCGCTGAGTTCCTCAGACGCGAACGTCGCTCCATGAATTCCATCTCGTCCGGTACGTGCACCCACCGCCATGAGCGGGTTCCCGACCCCTTCCGCTTCGCCCTTGATGAGATCCTCAGCCTCCATGAGTCCGAGGCACATCGCGTTCACGATGGGATTTCCCTCATAGCCGCGGTCGAAGAAAACCTCTCCGCCGATATTCGGGATGCCTACACAGTTTCCATAGTCGCCCACCCCCTTCACCACGCCGGAGAAGAGGTAACGCACACGGCCGCTATCGAGATCGCCGAAGCGAAGAGAGTCCAGGACGGCGATCGGGCGGGCGCCCATCGTGAACACGTCACGGAGAATGCCACCGACGCCGGTCGCCGCACCCTGGTACGGCTCGACGGCCGATGGGTGGTTGTGCGATTCGATCTTGAACGCCAAGGCCTGGCCGTCTCCGATATCGATCACGCCCGCGTTCTCGCCTGGCCCCTGGATCACCCAGGGCGCTGTGGTCGGGAGTGTGCTGAGGAGGCGTTTGGAGTTCTTGTAGCCACAGTGCTCCGACCACATGGCGCTGAACACGCCGAGCTCAGTGAATGTGGGCTCCCGCCCGAGGATCTCTAGTACGCGCTCGTACTCCGACGGAGACAGGCCGTGATCCTCCACCAACTCCCGTGTGATGAGGGGGTCGCCCTCTCTGGGCGATACGCTCGATGCGGTCAAAGCTCCGGCACCGTCCTCTCTATGGGTCACAATTCGATGAATCCGTCCGTGGAAGTCTTTTCAAGGATTACAGGGGGCTGCCACCCGTTCTCTCGCACGGGCACCAGGTTACCACCGGTCAAACCGCCCCGAGAGGGGCAAGGTGCGACAGGAGTGATTTGAAGACGCTGAGCCCGTCTACAGACCCGAGAATGGGCTCCACCGCTCGCTCCGGGTGGGGCATCAGGCCCATGACGTTACCCGCCTCATTCAGGATGCCGGCGATGGAGCGGGCCGAGCCGTTCGGGTTCGCACTGTCCACGGCCTCCCCTTCAGTATCCGTATACCGAAAGAGGACTCGGCCCTCGCCTTCGAGGAGGTCGAGGGTTTCATCATCGGCGTGATAATTCCCTTCAGCATGGGCGATCGGCATGCGGAGGATCTGGCCGGCTTCGTATTCCTGAGTAAAGATCGAGGATGTGTTTTCGACCCGCAGCAGGACGTCCTGGCCTGCGAAGAGAAGAGAGCGGTTTCGCAGGAGTGCCCCGGGTAGCAGCCCCGATTCACAAAGCGACTGAAAGCCATTACAGATTCCCAGAACCGGACCACCGGAGCCCGCGAAGGCTTTCACCGCATCCATGATCGGGCTCATGGTGGCGATCGCCCCGGCTCGGAGGTAATCCCCGTACGAGAAACCACCGGGGAGCATGACCACGTCGACGTCACCTAGTTCGGCGTCTCGGTGCCAACGGAACTCAGGTTTGCCCCCGACGAGTTGAACGCACTTGTAGAGGTCGTAGTCGCAGTTGGACCCGGGGAAGGTGACGATGGCGACCCTCATGCGGACACTGCCTCTTCCGCGGCCTCTCGGACATCGATCTCGAAATCCTCCGTGACCGGGTTGGCCAGCAATCGACGGCACATCGCGTCCGCGCCGTCTCGTGCTTCTTCAGCGGAGGCCGCCTCCACGTCCAAGTAGAGGAGCTTGCCCACGCGGACTTCATGGACTTGCTCGTAGTCCAAAGAGCCCAGGGCACTTTGGATGGCCTTTCCCTCCGGGTCCAGCAGTCCCGGGCGCGGTATCACTCGAATCTCAAGGCGAAAACGACTCACGTTCCGCCCTCCACATCGTCAGGATGAATAGGGGTTATGGGACGGCGGAGCCCATCAGGCGCCAACTCTCCGTAGTCTACGGGCCGCTCTTCTGCGTCCGTGTCGTCGAAGCTGTCCTCCAGCGGATCCCGGTCCGGAAGACGTTCCAGAAGTCCGTGGATCACCGACCCGAACAGCCCCCAGGCGGTGTAGCCCAGGAGCATGGGGAAGAAGTAGTACGCGGGAACCATAATGGCCACGAGGACGTTCCCGAAAAGCCAAAGTGAAACCAGGATGCCTTTCGGGGTTGTAAAACTCAGCCTCGGGACCAGCGCATACGGGATGTTGCTCAGCATCAAGGCCCCGAGCACGACCAACAAGATACCAACGATGAGAGGCCACGGCATGGCCGCGAGGTACGTCTCGAAAAAGGGCGTTTGGCTGAACGGGTAGAAGGTGGCTAGGATCATTCCGGCCGTCGGCGAGGGAAGCCCGTGGAAGTGTCGCTTCGCTTCTCCCCCTTGCTCGATGTTGAAGCGGGCCAGCCGGATTACGACGGCCATCACGTAGACCAACGGAAGCACCCAGCTCCAGGCCCCGTCGGAGAAATACAGTGTGTACATGATGAACGCGGGCGCGACCCCGAAGGAGATCGCGTCCACCAGCGAGTCCAACTCCCCACCGAATGCGGATCCTGTTCGGGTGAAGCGGGCGACGCGCCCGTCGAGCAGATCCGTGACGGCAGCCCAGACGATGAACCACCCGGCCCACTCGAAGTCCCCCCGTGTGGCGGCCACGATCGCATAGAAGCCGAAGAAAAGGCTCGCCATCGTGAACGCCGACGGCAGAATGATGATACCCCTCTGAAGCCTTCGGGCCGGCCGCATTCGATCGATCACGTGGTTCCCTCCCGACCGTCGATCCATGCCAAGACGGTGGATCCACCGGCCACTTTGTCTCCCACCGCGCAGTCGAGACTCCAGGCGAGTGGAATGAAGAGGTCCACCCTAGATCCGAACCGAATGAGACCGATGCGTTCCCCCCGCTCGACGTGTTCACCCTGCTCAGGGTACGTGACGATCCGGCGGGCGATGAGTCCGGCGATCTGGCGGACGAGCACCCTGTGGCCCCGCGCAATCAATCCCAAGGAGGACTGTTCGTTCTTCTCGCTGGCTTTCGGATGCCAAGCCACGGCGTATTCGCCGGAGCGATATTCGCGGTGCGCCACGTCCCCCGAAACCGGCGCGCGCTGCACGTGGACGTTGAAGACGCTCAGAAAGATCGTGATGCGGCGGCACACGCCCTTCACAAATGAGGGCTCGTCCACTTCACGTATATCGATAATCTTGCCATCGCCAGGAGCAATGACCCCGCCTTCTGCGGAAGGGAGCTCACGCTCAGGGTCACGGAAGAAGTAGAAGACGAAGGCCGCCAGCAGGGTCAGCAGACTCGCGAGCACGGTCGTCCAGGGTCCCGCAACGGCCACCGCGGCCCAGGTCAGCGCGGCGAAGATCGCGGTGCCGAGCATGAACGGATATCCCTCTCGGGCGAAGCGCATCAGGCTGCTACTCGAAGTGGGGGGGGCGAAAGTCATCAAGTTCCGTTCCGGTCAGGCGCCTGAAGATCTCAAGATACCGTTCCGTTGTCTCGCGCACGACATGATCGGGTAGATCCGGAGGCGGGGGGGACTTGTCCCAGTCCGTCAACCCGTCCAGAAAATCTCGAACCGGCTGTTTGTCCAGAGACGGTTGGCCCCGGCCGGGCTCGTACAGGTCGGCGGGCCAGAACCGGGAGGAGTCCGGAGTGAGGACCTCATCGATCAACAGAAGTCGGCCGTCCGGGTGGTGCCCGAACTCGAATTTGGTGTCAGCAAGGATGATTCCGTGCTCCTGCGCAAGGGTCGCTCCGTGTCCGTACACGGCGAAGGAGAGGTCCCGCAAACGGTTGGCCTCGTCGATACCCAATTGCTCCACGACGCCAGAGAAAGGGATATTCTCGTCGTGCCCGGTCTGGGCCTTCGTGGACGGAGAGAAAATTGGAGCGGGTAGCTTCTGACTCTCGACCAGACCCTCAGGAAGCGGTTCCCCCGCCAGGGTTCCGGAGGTCCGGTACTCCTTCCAGGCCGAACCCGACACGTACCCCCTGACCACGCACTCCACCAGAACCGGTTCGGTGCGGTGAACGAGCATGCTCCGGCGGGCCCAGGCATCTTTGGACTCTCGCAAAGATGGCACTTGGTCGGCGATCTCGTCCGGGTCGGTGCTCAGGAGATGGTGGTCGAGCACGCCTTCCAGCGAGTCCAGCCACCACGCCGTGAGCTGTGTGAGCACCTCACCCTTACGAGGAATCGGTTGGGTGAGGATCACATCGAACGCGCTCACGCGATCGCTTGCAACCATCAGGAGCCGGTCGTCCCCGACGTCGTAGATGTCACGCACTTTCCCTCGGTAGAGGAGGGGTAGGGGCACTTGCGTATCCAGCACGGCCATGGTGTCAGACTCGGACATCGGGTTCTCCAAGGCGCTCGTTGGCACCGGTTTCGAGGCGTACCAAGGCCGGCTGTACCCACTCGGCTAGGAAGCGGTCCACTTGTTCGGGAGCCCGCCCGACGAATCGCACAGGATCCGAAATTTCGCGCAATTGCTGCAAATCCATATCGAAGGTGTCGTCGTCCGCGATGCGCTCCAATAGGTCGGCTGGAGGACCCTCGTTTTTCATTCGGTCCGCGGAGGCCAGCGCATGCCGTCTGATCCGCTCGTGAAGATCCTGGCGGTCGCCTCCTGAGGACGTCGCATGCATGAGAATCGTCTCCGAAGCCATGAACGGAAGGTGATCCTCCAGATTCCTTCGGATCACCTCAGCGTTCACGACCAGTCCTGAGGACACGTTTTCCACAAGGACGAGAATCCCATCCAGCGTGAGGAAGGCGTCCGGGATCGACAGCCTCCGATTGGCCGAATCATCGAGTGTGCGTTCGAGCCACTGCGTGGCGGCCGTAAAGAGAGGGTCCTGGGCCAGAACGATCACATGGCGCGCCATGGCACAGATGCGCTCGGCTCGCATCGGGTTTCTCTTGTACGGCATGGCCGATGAGCCGATCTGTTCCTCCTCGAACGGCTCCTCGACTTCTCGCATGTGGGCGAGAAGTCGTAGGTCATGACCCATTTTGGACGCGGACGCGGCCACGTTCGCGAGCGTCCCGAGAATCTGGGCGTCCACTTTTCTCGTGTACGTCTGGCCCGTAACGCCGTACTCCTCCCCGAAACCCATGCGCTTCGCCACGGCCTCGTTCAGCGCATCCACCTTTTCGTGATCCCCTTCGAACAAGTCGAGGAACGAGGCCTGGGTCCCGGTCGTGCCCCGTACACCTCTGAAACGCAGCGTCTTCAGGCGAAATTCCAGTTCTTCGATGTCGAGAAGGAAGTCCTGCAACCAAAGGGTGGCCCGCTTTCCGACGGTCGTGGGCTGCGCGGGCTGAAGGTGGGTGAATCCGAGTGTGGGGAGATCACGATGCTCAGCGGCGAATTCGGCCAGGCGTGCGATGCATTTGACGAGTCGGTCCCGAACAAGCGTGAGGGCCTCCCGGTGAAGGATGAGATCCGCGTTGTCCCCGACGAAAGCACTCGTGGCGCCAAGATGGATGATGCCGCTGGCCGCGGGCGCCACCTCCCCAAAGAGGTGTACGTGGGCCATCACGTCATGGCGAAACCGCTTCTCGTACTCCGCTGCTTTCTCGAAGTCGATCTGGTCGAGTCCGCTCCGCATTTCGTCGAGTGCCTGTTGCGGAATCGACAGCCCCAACTCGTGTTGTGCTGCGGCGAGAGCCAACCACAAACGCCTCCACGTTCCATAGCGATTCGCGTGGGAGAAGATGGCCTGCATCTCACGGGAGGCGTATCGCTCCCCGAGGGGATGGCTGTAGCGGTCCATTCCGTCCTCAGCCACGGGGATCTCTGAAGAGGAGGCGTCGCACGATCACTTCGCCGTTCCGTTCGATGTAGACGGCGACATTCCCGGAGGCTCGGCGGAGGACCTCTGCGGCCTGTTCCGCCGATTCGACCCGCTGCCGGTTGATCTGAAGGATCACGTCCCCCTCCCGGATATCGATCTCTCTCTCGAGGTCGCGCTCGATGTCCACGACGAGCGCTCCCGTCTCATAACCAAGGCTACGTTCGGCGCGGATGCCCGGGGTCACGGTGATCAAGTCCATCTGCTCGAGGGCGGTGACCCGATCGGCGGAGACGGAAGGAAGTGCCTCTGACACGAGCATCACCGGCCCTTGTCGTCCGTCGATTCCCAGCGCGATGGACTCGCCCTCCTCGAGGTCCAGCATCAGGGACTCGAAGTCCAGCAGGGTCCGCAACGCCCTTCCGTTGGCGGTGACCACGCGGTCGCCTCGCGAGACCTCTGCGCGCGCGGCTGGTGAAGACGGGGACACGCTCGATACGGCGACACCGTGCGTCCTTCCCCAGATGTCCTCTTCTCCCGGGTCCACCTCGAAGCCGAGCCAGGCCCGCTTGACTTCTCCAAAGGAGATGAGCTCATTCGCGACGCGGACCGCCCGGTCGATGGGGATGGCGAAGCCAAGCCCCTCGCTCCCCCCACTTCGGGAAAAGATGGAGCTGTTGACACCAATGACCTCTCCGACGGAGTTCACCAAGGGCCCGCCCGAATTACCGGGGTTGATGGAGGCGTCGGTCTGGATCATCCCCAGATAGACCACACGGTCCTCGTCATCTGGGATGATGTGGCGCCCGGTTCCGCTGATCACGCCCGCGGTCACCGACGGTTCCGAGTTAGAGAACAGGTTGCCGAATGGGTTGCCGATCGCCAAGGACCACTCTCCGATGAGCAGTCCCTCAGAGGTGCCCACGGGCGCCAGCGGTAAGTCGTTTCCTTGGATTCTGAGCACCGCCACGTCCGTGAGTTGGTCCGCTCCGACCAACTCAGCGTCGAAGTCCCGGCCATCGGGGAGCGTCACCATGATGCGCTCGCTGTCCCGAACCACGTGATCGTTCGTGAGGATCACCCCGTCGCCACTGACGATGAATCCGGATCCCAGGCCGCGGCTGCGCCGGGTGCGAGGCATCGGGAAGGGGTCGAAGAAGGATCTCGTCTGCACCTGTTCGGTGCGAATCACGTTGACGCTCACGACGGCCGGCGCCACCCGGGCGGCGGCCTCGACGATGGCAGTGCTTCTAGAACCGGAGATCGCATCCGACTGGCTCTGGCGCGGCTCAGTCGGCCTCACCGGGGGAGAGGCCGGAGATGCAATCGTCTCGAAAGCGACGGCCGGGTCGCGCGTACTCTCGCCTCCGTCGCAGGCGCCTAGAGGGACCGCCATGCTTACGGCCCAAAGCAACTTCGGCCTGAATCTGCGGGGACTCATCATCGGGTCCGCCATGGATTCACCATTGGCGGTTAGAGATCTCTCCTGAGGGATTTCCAGTCCGCCATGAAGCCGTCGAGGCCCCTGTCCGTCAACGGATGTTCCAACAACTGATACAGCACTTTGGGGGGCAACGTGCCACAGTCCGCTCCAATCAGGAGGGCTTGAACCATGTGTTGTGGGTGTCGGATGGACGCGGCCAAGATTTCCGTGTCGATGTCGTAGTTGTCATAAATCTGGCGGATCTGGCTGATCAACTCCATGCCGTCCCCCGCAACATCGTCGATTCGTCCGATGAACGGAGAGATGTACGTGGCTCCCGCCTTCGCGGCGAGGTGAGCTTGGGTGGGCGAAAAACAGAGCGTCACGTTCACGCGAATGCCGTCGCTCGTCAGGGTGCGGCAGGCGCGAAGTCCGGCCTCAGTGAGTGGGACCTTGATCACGATGTTGTCGTGAATCTTCGCGAGGCGCCGACCTTGCTCGATCATGCCCTCAGCATCCAGCGCGACGACCTCAGCACTAACGGGCCCGTCCACAGCCTGGCAAATGTCGAGGAATAGTTCTGCCGGGTCGCGCTCGGCCCCTACCTTCGCCATGAGCGACGGATTGGTGGTCACGCCATCGATCAGACCGGCTTCGGCGGCGCGGCGAATCTCCGCGATGTCTGCTGTATCCAGAAAGATTTTCATTTAGTCAGCGTTTCAGTCGGTGGTGAGGACTGCTCTGGTGCGGGAAGCTGTGCCGGATGCATGACGTGATCCGGATACGTAACGTGATGAAGAAACAGACCCGTCGGAGGCGCGGGAGGGGACGTCAGAAGGTCACCCTCAGGCTCTTCCAGCAGACGGTGAAGGTCCGACAACGGTCGCTTACCTCGCGCGATATCCACCATCGTTCCGACCAAATACCTAACCATGCGATGGAGGAAGCGGTCAGCGGCGATTCTAAACTTGAGCCCGAGCCGCTCCCAGGGCTCCCAACTGGATTCGTGAACCGTGCACCGGTCTCCCCTCTCAGGTTGTCCCGACTTGGCGAAGGCCTTGA
>CAUZVZ010000075.1:0-14108 GCA_963583605.1 Gemmatimonadales bacterium UBA6960 | reverse complement strand
CAGGTCAGGGGTTCGGTGGACAGCCTTGTTCTTCATGGACGAGACCGTCCGAAGAACCCGTCATGTGGCAATAGTTTCCAGCCAAGTCTCGGACCGATGCCGGGCGTGGGGGTTCAAGTCCCCCCTCCGACACCAGAAGCTTCCAGACGAATCGATGCGACCAGACCCTCAGTACGCGATACGCGGGATGTCCTCCTCCCAGGTGCGTTCGGAGACGACGTGGGTTCCCTCGTAGCCGGTAATGCGGCCATCGAGGTGGAACTGGGTTTCGTCGCAGGTCACAGCCAACAGGCTCTCGGTACGCACTTGCCAATCATCCCGAGCAAACGCGAAGCCAGCCCGATATTCGATGGAGGCCGAGAGCGGGTCGCCCTCGACGATTCGGTATCGCTGAGAACTCTTGCTTGAGTATCGGAGGCGAGTGGCCTCAAACTCGACCTCACCGGCGTCGACCTCGACCTCGAGGAGGTACTCGTTGCTCAAGGGGTCGTGGACCTGGCGTCGCGATCCGGAACCCGGACGTACAACGCGATGAGGCAGGGGATCGGCAGCCTGCGGTTCTCCCAGGCTTGGCGGTGGAGTCTCGGAACTCCCGGGGCGCAAGACCGGCAAGTCAAGGCGACTGGCGGCCAGATCGATAGTCAACGTGGCCTCTTGTGCCAACGGCCAGGCCATTGGCCACATCTGGGTGGAGAGAGCAAGGCGCAGATGGTGGCCGGGAAGAATCCTCCACCCGAGATCGTTGAGGCGGACGATGACCTCCATCGCCTCCCCTGGGTTCACCTCGGCAACACGGTCACGTCCATCGCGGAGCCTCAGGTTCAGGATCCCGTAACTCATGAGGGTGGATGTTCCGTCGGGACCGACGTCGCAGAGGCGGGCTACCACGAGACCTTCGTCACGGTCGCAAGACACCTGAAGGTGAAGAAGGGGGGTACCCAGTAGTTCAAGTACTTGGTCGAGTACCGGGCCGTTGAAGCATGTGGACACGGCATCATCAGATCCTTGGTCCTCGGGTAACTCACGGACACCGGCGATCGGCATGTACTCACCGCTTGTGAGGCCCGTCCAAACCGGTGAGCAGACTTTGACTTCGGAAACTCCGACGGTGGTGGTTTCGTCGAGGCCATGGGGTGCGAGGTGCAGCGTCATGACGCTGACCTCCGGTGACGGCCAAGTGCTGACAGCCACCCATCTACCGGGTCGAGCGCTCGGCAGGGATGTCGGGCTGTGGCTGTCCTGCAGGTAGGCGAGTAGGGGCGGTGCGTCCATCACGCCGTTGTCGATGTCGCGCAGCCATCGGTCCCACCAGGCCAATGCCAGGCCGAGGAAGTCGATTCCGGGTCCCGGGACGCCGAGGTTCGGGTACACGTGGCCCCACGCCCCCGACACGCCCCTACAGGGGGCATCGACGTTCTCGAGGAGGCGCAGGACCGTGTTGGGCCAACAGTCGTTCCAGCCGCTGACAGCGAGGACCGGGACCTGGATCCGGTCGTACTTCTCACACACCGATCCCTGCACCCAGCTCTCATCCCGGAGCTGGTGCTGGAGCCAGGACGCGAGGAACATCGGCGTGTTGTCGAACCGTTCTCGCCACATGGCTCGCCAAGCGTCCCCGACGACTTCCGGATCCGGTGGGCGGATGCAGTAGCCGAACATTACGGCACCCCAACCAAGGCCCTGTCCCGGGTAGCCCCCCACCAGGTAGCCGCCGTCGTCGTAGTAGCGGTCGACAGATGCACCGACGGGGATGATTGCCTTCAGTGCCGGGGGCTGTCGGACAGCAGCCTGAAGGCTTGCAATCCCGCCCCACGAGATCCCCATCATCCCAACAGCGCCAGTGCACCAGTCCTGTTCGGCGATCCACTCGATGACCTCGACGGCGTCCTCTTGCTCGCGTGGCGAATATTCGTCCCTCATCAGGCCTTCGGAGTCACCGTGGCCGCGCATATCGGGCCGGACGCACGCATAGCCATGGGCAGCGAACCAGGCGTGGTTGGCGTGGTCGCGGAGGGCGACACCGTCACGCTTGCGGTACGGGATGAACTCCAGGATTGCGGGGACCGACTCGTACTCTGCCCGCACAGGAAGCCAGAGTTGGGCAGACAGGCGGATGCCGTCGGACATCGGAATCCAGACGTGCTCGATCACCCGATAGGGCAGTTCGTCACTACGGCTCGGCCGCGATGTCTCCTCTTTCGATATGACCCGAAGATAATCAGGCGCTTGCAGGCATCCAGCCACAGGGGCGACACGACGGTCTGCTAAAACGGAATGACCAAAGGAAAGATCGACTGACCTGGGGCCGTGATGGTGTTGACTGGGGGCGTTCAAGTCCCCCCTCCGACACCACTACAACACTCGTGTCGGCCTTACGCGGTGCACACTTCATTGCACCGAATGCACACTACGAGATGGACACAGACATACCCGACAGACGCACAGGTCTGAATCCACGGGCGCTACGGGTCCAGATGGACACCTCGGACAGATTTCTGTGGTCTGGGGGACCGAAGGCCCCGAGTTCAAATCTCGGCAGCCCGACCAATAAATCCGCAGGTCAGGGCCGGTCTTTAGGGGCTGACCCTTTGCGTTCTGAGTTCGCGTTGCACACCAACTGAACTTTCGGGTCAATCGGGGCAGGTGGGCCGCTACGTTTGCTTCACCCACTAGAGAATGTTTACGGGCGCACCGGTATCGTCAGGGTATGCATCGGACGTGGTCAGAGCGTGACGGTTGTCTTCGAACGCACGTGAGACTCTGTGACTTGGACCTTCAGTGAGCGCCGGCCAGTCGCCTGAGAAGGCGTTCCCCTCCATCGATGAACTGATCGAGTGTCTAGACGCGCAGGCGTACCTCACAGACCGCGGTCTGGCAACCGCTATATACCTGGCGATGTCGCTGAAGCAACCGCTACTCCTTGAGGGCGAGGCGGGGGTTGGAAAAACTGAAGTTGGCAAGGCGCTGGCGGCCGCACTCGGGGTAGAGCTGATCAGGCTTCAGTGTTACGAAGGGATTGACGCAAGTCAGGCGCTCTACGAATGGGACTACGCCCGCCAGTTGCTTCACATCCGAGCGGCTGTTCCGGGCGACGGAAAGACGGAGGATCTCTTCGGCCTTGGCTTCTTGTCTGAGCGGCCGCTTCTGAGAGCACTTCGGTGCGGCAGTGAATGTGTTTTGCTGATTGACGAGGTGGATCGTGCGGACGCTGAGTTTGAAGCGTTCCTTCTTGAGATCCTCTCTGACTTCCAGATCACGATTCCCGAGGTGGGCACAGTCCGCGCGGAAAGTCCGCCGGTCGTGATCATGACTTCCAATCGAACCCGCGAACTCCACGACGCCCTCAAGCGACGATGTCTCTATCACTGGATCGATTACCCCACTTCAGAGAGGGAGATCGCAATCGTGCGCGCGCGGGCGCCACAGGCATCGGAAAGTCTGGCAGAAGCAACGACCCAAGTTGTTGCCCGACTTCGCCAGGCAGACCTCGTCAAATCCCCGGGCGTCGCCGAGACTATTGGCTGGGCGAAGGCGCTTACCCAACTGAACATTGACGATCTTGCTTCCCCGGAGGTCCTCCACACTCTGGGGGCGGTCTTGAAGGACCATGACGACCTCGTTTCCATACAAAGTCGGTGGGATGACCTGATTCGGGATGAGTGAGTTCGCCGCCGACGCCTCACTGGTCCATTTCGCCCGAACACTTCGCCACCAGGGAGTCCGGATCGGTGCAGGACAGATCATCTCCTTTTGTCGGGCGGCTGCCACGCTGGACGCGGGCGTCATCGATGACCTCTACTGGGCAGGACGGCTAACGCTTGTCAATCGCGCCTCTGACTTGCATCGATATGAGGCCGCGTTCAGGGCCTTTTTCGAAGGCAATGAAGAGCAATCAACTCAGCGGATTCTCCCGGTGGCAAGGGCCGACGGCGGCTCGGATCCGTCAACTCCGACGATCGAGCGCAGCGCCCGTAACCGGGAGGTGATGGTGGTCGACCTTGGCGACTCCGATGAGCCGACAGGCACCGGCCGTAAGGCATCTGACGCCGAGCAACTACGGGTGAAACGATTCGACGAATGGTCGGACGACGAACTTAGCCGCCTACACCTGGTGGTTCCACGGGTTGCGGCGCTGTTTCCGAAGAGGCTCTCCCGTCGAATGCGAGCGGCGCGACGGGGAAAAAAAATCGACGTACGGAGGACGGTCCGAGCTTCACTCCGATACGAAGGCGAGTTGATCCGTCTGCTTGTCCGCGACCGGCAGGAGCAGCCGCGCCACCTGGTGATGTTGCTGGACGTGTCGGGATCCATGGCGGGGTTTTCTCGAGCGCTGGTCCAGTTTGGGTACTCCACGACTAGGGCATCCCGCCGGGTCGAGGTGTTTTGCTTCGGTACCCGGTTAACCAGGGTGACCGAGGAGCTGAGACACCACGATCCTGATGCGGCGCTGGGTCGGGCTATGGCCTCGGTGGTCGATTGGGACGGGGGTACGCGAATCGGAGAGTCGTTGATGTCGTACGTGCAACGGTGGGGCCAGCACCAGTTCAACAGAGGCTCGGTGGTAATTATCTGTTCCGACGGTCTGGAGCGAGGCGATCCCGACCGCCTCGCCAAGGCAATCGAGCGGCTGTCCCGACAGGTGCACGCCATTGTGTGGGTCAACCCCCTCAAGGGAGATCCGACGTTCGAGCCTCTGGCACGCGGCCTGGTTGCGGCCCTCCCGCACATTGACGCTTTGGTGGCCGGGCATAACGTGTTGGGGCTGGAGTCCCTTCTCGATGTGCTGGCTGACGTTGCTTGAATGAACCCCCGCGAGACCTCCGCTAGACCCTTCATAGCCTGGGAAGTCTTAAAGAGGGCCTTGCCCTCCGAGAATCGTTTGTTATAGGTTCGGTCAACGAAGTGTTCTGACTCGTATTCGGTATGAGGAGGTGATGAGTCTTTGAAACCGTCACGGTTCGACTACTCGGCCCCGACCACGGTCGACGAGGCCGTAGCCCTTATCTCGGAAAAGGGACCCGACGCAAAAATCCTGGCGGGGGGGCAGAGCCTCGTTCCGCTTCTGAATTTCCGGCTAGCGAGACCGGAGAGTTTGATCGACATCAACGGCGTTGACGAGCTCGATTACGTGAGCGCCAACGGGAGCATGGTCATCGGAGGGCTGACGCGCCTCACGACACTCGAGGAATCGAATTCCACGAACGGTTTGATGGCCAAGGCTCTCCCGCACATCGGCCACCGAGCGATCAGAAATCGGGGCACCATTGGCGGATCGCTGGCCCACAATGATCCCGCTGCCGAGCTACCGGCCGTGCTTATGGTGCTTAATGCAGAAGTCACCGCCACCAGTTCGACGGGTGAGCGAACCATGACCGTGTCCGAACTCGTTGGCGAGCGGTTCTTCGAGACCACCCTCGATGATTCTGAGATGATCACCGAGGTCCAGGTACCGGCCGCCGGCGTAGGCACGCGATATGGATTTGCCGAGTTCAGCCGTCGTCACGGTGACTTCGCAATCGCTGGCGTGGCGATAGCGATCACTGTGACCGGATCAACCGTCGAATCGGCCGCCATCGGAGCATTCGGAGGGGCTCACGCTGTGAGACTGGTCGGGGCCGAGGCGGCCCTCGTTGGTTGTGAGCTTGCCGACGCGGCGTTCGCCATGGCCGGCGAGACCGCGGCCGCGGAGTTTCCAACGACCTCCGACATCCACGGTGACGCCGACTACCGGCGACATCTGATCGGCGTGCTGACCCAACGTGCTTTGCGGGAATCTACAGATAAGGAGGTCGGTGTATGAGCGACGTTATTTCCTTCGACCTGAGTGTGAATGGTGAGCTGAGGTCCGTGTCCGCAGAACCCCGAAAGACCCTTGCGGATGTCTTACGAGAGGATCTTGGACTGACCGGCACCCACCTTGGCTGTGAACAGGGTGGGTGCGGTGCGTGCACAGTCCTCCTCGATGGCGAGGTAGTTAGATCGTGTCTCATGTTCGGGGTGCAAGCCCAAGAGACCGAGATCACCACGATTGAAGGCATCGGTAGCACTGGGGAACTGCATCCTATGCAGGCGGCGTTTTCGGAGTATCACGGACTCCAGTGCGGCTTCTGTACGCCGGGCATGATCCTGGCCGCGATCGACTTCGTCGGACGGAACCCCGATCCCAGTGCTGACGAGATTCGTGAAGGGCTCAACGGCAACATCTGTAGGTGTACCGGGTACCAGAAGATTGTTGAATCGGTTGCAGCTGCGGCGACAGAGATGAGTGGTTGACGACATGTCCACCACAACATGGATAGGCAAATCGGCTGCCCGTAGGGAGGACGCCCCTCTCATCCGGGGTAAGGGTTGTTACATCGCTGACATCGCCCCACCCGGGGTCGTACAGATGGCGATAGTTCGCAGTCCGTTTCCGCATGCCCGGATCAACTCGATCGATACGTCGGCTGCGTTGGCGCTCGATGGTGTGCACCTGGTGCTTACTGCAGCGGACTTGGAGGGGATCGGCGCGTTCCCCACGCTCTGGCGACTCCCGGGTCAGAAGCACTCTGATACCCCCGCACTTGCCGGGGACAAAGTGCGGTATGTCGGTGAGCCGGTGGCGGCGGTGGTGGCTGATACCCGGTACATCGCAGAGGACGCGCTTGGTTTGGTAGACGTTGACTATGACGTTCTCGATCATGTCGTCGACACCGAAAAGGCGATCGAGGACGGCGCCCCGGTCATCAACGAGGTCTGGGGCGACAACATCGTCATCGACTACACATTTCCCGGGGTTAACGCGCTCGGAGAAGAGGGTGACGTCGAGGGTGCTTTTGCGGAGGCCGACCATGTCGTGTCCGGGAAGTTTCGGATCGGACGCTATTCCGGCATCCCGCTCGAAACCCGTGGCTTGGTCGGTGTCTGGGACGAGATCGCTCAGAGACTGACCCTCCACTCGGAAAGTCAGGTAGCACACCTCCTTCGCACAGAGTTGGCTGGTGCGCTCGGTATCCCCGAGACGGCAATCCGAATTCTCACTCCGAACATTGGTGGAGCTTTTGGTAATAAGTGGGACCGCTACCCCGAGGACATTTTGGTGTCCCTCGCCACAATGCGCCTCGGACGCCCGGTCAAGTGGATCGAAGACCGGCGGGAGGCGTTTCAAGCGACCGTGCATGGCAGGGAGCAGGTGCAGGAGTGGGAGTTGGCGGTGAAATCCGACGGGACCTTCCTCGGTCTACGGGGTCGAGTGCTCAGCGATCAGGGCGCCCATCTGCACAGTACCGGGATCGGCCCGGCGTGGGTGACCGGTGCGGTCGCTCCAAACCAGTACAGGATCCCCAACTACCAATGTCAGGTCCTCGGTGTCGGTACCAACAAGACCCCGAACAGCACCTTCCGCGGCTTCGGGGGACCCGAAGGGATATTTGGCATTGAGCGGATGGTGGACAAGGCGGCTCGCACTCTAGGCATCGACCCGGCAGCCCTGCGAGCCCACAACTACATCCAGGCCGACGAGTTTCCGTACTTCAGCCCGGCCGGAGGGGTGTACGACAGTGGAAACTATCCGGAGGCCCTGAGTAAGGCGCTGGAAGCGGTGAACTACGAGGAACTTAGGGCGGAGCAGAAAACGCTCAAGGAACAGGGTGTTCATCGCGGCATTGGAATCGCTTCCTACATCCACGTTTCCGGATTTGGCCCATCGGCCATCCTGGGGATGTTGGACTATTACACCGGGGGGTACGAGGGCTCCACGGTCAAGATCGATCCACACGGCAAGGCCACGGTTTACACGGGGATGATCCCGATGGGGCAAGGTACTGAGACGACGCTCGCCCAGGTCGCCGCAGATCAACTCGCCATCGACATCGCCGACGTTCGAGTCGTGTGGGGGGATACCGACCAGACTCCGTACACGGGCTTCGGATCGGCAGGCAGCCGCAGCAATGTGGCGGCTGCTGCTGTAATGAAGGCGATCGAAGAGATCAAGGCAAAGGCAGTTCGGCTTGGAGCACAGCTACTCGAAGCCGACGCCGAGGACGTCGAGTACGTCGACGGTCGTGTCTCAGTGAAGGGCGCTGGTGAGATGAAGTCGCTCTCGCTCGGTGAGGTGGCACAAGAGGCGTACTGGGGCCATCACATCCCAGAAGGCGATCAGCCAAGCCTCGAAGCGACCTATGTCTATGACCCTGCCAATTTCACGACTGCCTTCGGCACCCATATCGCGGTCGTGGATGTGGATGTGGAGACTGGTCAGATCGAGTTCGTGAAGTATGTCGTGGTTGACGACTGCGGCACGATTATCAACCCGCTTCTGGTAGAAGGCCAGATCCATGGTGCACTCGGCCAAGGTCTGGGCGGGGCTCTGCTCGAAGAGTTCGTGTACGACAGTGAGACCGGTATGTTGCTGACGACCTCACTCATGGACTATTTACTCCCAACGTTCACTGACCTCCCGGAGTTCGAGACACACCAGCTCGTCACTCCGTCTCCCAGTTCCGAAGGTGGCTTCAAGGGGATGGGCGAGGCGGGATGCTTTCCCGCAGCGCCTGCTGTCGCTAACGCCGTGTGCGACGCCCTTGCTGAGTACGGTGTCGAGGTCGACCAGACTCCGATCACTCCCAACCGGGTGTGGCGATTGATCGAGGAGGCCAAGGCAAACACCTGAACGTTCTGCGGTCAGCTGCCTGCCGGCCTTGGGGCACGAATGAACGTGGTGAAAGAAGGTGAGCTCGCCCATGCGCACGCTGGTAGCCGGAGGCCGCGTCGTCACCGCCACTGAAGACCGGGTGGCGGACATCCTGGTCGAGGATGGTCGTATCGCAGCGATCGGCGCCCTAGGAGATCTCGAAGCTGACGAGGTGATCGACGCCTCGGATCGGATTGTGCTGCCGGGTGGTGTTGATCCCCACACCCATCTCGACACGCCGGTCGCTGGCACCGTGATCTCGGACGACTTTCGTTCCGGCACCGTGGCCGGCGTGGTGGGGGGAACCACCACCATCGTCGACTTTGCCATTCAAGAGAAGGGCACCGATCCCCGGGTGGCACTCGAGGAGTGGCATCGGAAGGCCGACGGGAAGTCGGCGGCGGACTACGCCTTTCACCTAATCTTGACCGATTTGCCCGATGAATATCTTTCCTCGCTGAGCGGTTTGGTGGCTGAAGGCGTCACCAGCTTCAAGTTATTCATGGCCTACCCGAATTCTTGGATGCTCGACGACGGTGTCATCTTCCGGGCGATGCGCCGGAGTGCGGAGATCGGTGGCTTCATCATGCTCCACTGCGAGAACGGCTTTGCCATCGATACGTTGGTAGAGGAGGCTCTCGCTGCTAACCAAACCGACCCAATCCATCACGCTCTAACCCGCCCCCCCCTTGCCGAAGAGGAGGCCACACGCCGCGGGATCGCGCTTGCGGAGATGGCGGGTGTGCCCGTCTACGTGGTCCACATGTCCGCGGAGCGCGCAGCCCTGGCGACGGGTGAAGCACGGAGCCGGGGAGTTCGGGCATACGCCGAAACCTGTCCGCAGTACCTGGTGCTCACCGACGAGAAGTTGAAACAACCCCACTTCCACGGGGCCAACTACGTCTGCTCCCCACCGCTGCGTACCGAGGACCATCAGGAGGCCTTGTGGAGAGGTTTACAAGATGGTTCGCTCCAAACCGTGGGCACCGATCACGCACCGTTCTTCTTTGAGCAGCGTCAGCCGGGCCGATCGGACTTCACGAAAATTCCGAACGGCCTCCCAGGGATCGAATGGCGGCTCAGCCTGCTCTACCACCACGGTGTGCGAGCAAATCGGATCTCACTCAGCCGCTTTGTCGAGCTCACATCGACGAACGCGGCCAAACTTTTCGGCCTCTATCCAAGGAAGGGCGAGATTGCCCCAGGCTCCGATGGTGATCTGGTCATCTTCAACCCACAGCGCGAGCAGACACTTTCGGTCGAGACCCAGTTGACCAATTGTGATTACAACCCATACGAAGGAATGGTGGTGACCGGGGTGCCGGAGAAGGTGCTGTTGGGCGGGCGGGTCGTCGCCGACAACGGCGTGTTCGTCGGCGAGGACGGAATGGGCGAGTTCCTCCGGTGCGGCGAGTCCGCCGCCTTGAGCAGTTCGGACACCGTGGCATGATGACGTCGAAGTCCCAACCGAGGAGGCCACCTTGGTGAGGGCATCACTCATCCAAATGAGCACGGAGTACGACAAGGAGAAGAACGTCCTCAAGGCGGAGCGGCTGGTGCGCCAGGCGGCCGACGACGGAGCCCAGATCATTTGCCTCCAGGAGTTGTTTCATACGATCTATTTCCCTTATGAGTTGGAGCCCCGTCACCTCGATCTTGCGGAGCCCCTTGACGGCCCGACGATGGATGCCATGTGCGAATTGGCCCGCGAGACCGGCACCGTCCTGGTTGCTCCGATCTACGAGAAGGCCCTCGATGGACTTCTCTACAACACAGCGCCAGTCATTGGCCCGGACGGCGCGCTGATCGGGATCTATCGTAAGAGCCACATACCGATCGTGAAGGTGGAGACACTCACCGGTGTCGAGAAGTACTACTTCACTCCGGGTGACACGGGCTTTGTGACCTTCCCGACTCCTTTCGACGTCACACTCGGGATCTTGATCTGTTACGACCGCCACTTCCCAGAGGGAGCGCGGATACTCGCGCTGAACGGGGCGCAGATGATCTTCGTTCCGACTGCCACCACTGGCATGAGTCGTTATCTCTGGGAGCTGGAGCTCCAGGCCCATGCGGTCGACAACGTGTACTACGTCGGGGGAGTGAATCGCGTTGGAATCGATCAAGGAGGCTCGGAATCCCACTTCTACGGCTCCTCAATGTGGGTCGACCCGAAGGGGCAGATCGTGGCGCAAGCAAGTGACGAACATGACGAGGTGCTGACCGCCGATCTTGACCTTTCAGTCATTCCCACCATCCGCAATGACTGGGGATTCTTTCGAGATCGCCGCCCCGATCTCTACGGAGGTTTAACGAACTGATGGATCTCGGACTTGAGGGCAAAGTGGCTCTCATCACGGGAGCCAGCCGCGGTATCGGCCGGGCGATTGCTCTCGCCTTTGCCCGCGAGGGTGCAGCGGTAGTTGCGACCGCGCGCTCACGGGACGATCTGGATGAGACGGTTCAGGCCATGGCCGGCAATCAACACTGCGCGGTGGTTGCTGACGTCACTGATCCGGACAGGATCGCGGCAGCAGTGGATGAGGCAACTAGCACGCTCGGTCCAATAGACATCGTGGTTAACAATGCAGGTCAGCGGCAGAACTTCGGCCGCCTCGATGAGCTGGACGTCGAGGAATGGAGGCGAGTGCTCGAGGCCAATCTCTCCTCGGCATTTTACGTTGCCCGGGCGGTCGTGCCCGGAATGATCGAGCGCCGGACGGGGTCCATCGTCAACATCGCTTCGATTGCCGGACCCGTTGGGTTTGGTCGTATCGGGGCCTATACCGCAGCGAAAGCAGGACTCATTGCCCTGACGAAGGTCATGGCCGTCGAGTGGAGCGAGTACGGGATCCGGGCCAACGCCGTGGCACCGGGTTGGACCGAGTCGCCGATGAACCTCGAGCTGCGTACCGAACCCGAGAATCGGGAACTGTTCGAGTCGATTCGCGACACAACCCTGCTCAAACGTTTCGGGGTTCCGAGGGAAGTAGCCGATGTCGTCGTGTTCCTGGCCGGATCCCCGAGCAGCTACATCACGGGGGAGACTGTCATGGTCGACGGAGGCTGGCTGGCTGTTTGAGGTCAGGCGGGTGCGAACACATCCACCATCTGTTCGTAGTTTTCGGTGATGGGTAGGAGAGCCGGATAGATGTTGGGCTTGGTCTCGTACGCTCTGACCCCGGCTACACACTGTTCGGGGGTTCCGGCAACGGTCAGGCTCCGAACAACCTCTACGGGAACGAGGGGCATGGCGGCATCGAGACCCCCCGGACGGGGCGGCCATCCGCCCATCTCATCGTGGACTGCCCCGAGCACGTCTTCGGACACCCCTGAGGCGCGGGCAATATGTGGCTGTTGGCCGAGGTACATGGTCGTCATTCTGGTCGCGACCTCCAGTGCTTGCTCCTCGTCGTCGTCCATGGCGAGCACGATCGTCTGCGGTAGATCAAGGTCATCGACAGAGCGGCCAACTCGCTCAGCACCCTCCGTCATTCGAGCTAGCGCGTCACCTTGGTACACGAGCGATGTGAAACCATTGAGCAGTACACCGTCGGCCAGTTCCCCTGCCAGCTGAAGCATCTGGGGACCGGTAGCCCCTAGGTAGATCGGCACCTGTTTGGTTGATCGCTTGACTCCGTGCCCCAGCTCAAGTCGCAGGTCTCGTACCTGGACCATGTCACCCTCGAAGGTCACGGTCTCCATCGCCAGGAGGCGGCGCACCACTTCGATGTACTCCCGCATCTGGCGAACGGGTCTGCGGCGCTCGATGCCCTGATTCCACGCCAACGGATCCCAATAGGCTCCGATGCCCAGGAGCATGCGTTGGGGAGCTAGTTCGTCGAGCGAAGCGAACGTAAGGGCCATCAACGAGGCCGGCCTGGTCCAGGAGTTGACCACCCCGGATCCGATGGCGATTCGAGACGTGGCAAACGCCATCGCGCCCATCACCGAGACCGCGTCACGAGCGGTCCGCGTCTCACACACCCAGACTGACTCGTACCCGCAGTTCTCCATCCTGATCGCCAGGTCGATTTGACGGCGCGGGTCGGGTCGATCCAAGAAGCAGATTCCGATCCGGTTTGGAACCACGGGTTGCTCCTCCCTATCTGAATAGAAAGACTAGTTTTGACAGTGTCCCGAGTTAGGAGCGGCATGACCAGCACCCTGAGGCTGAACTGGAACGAGTTACTCGATGAGTACCGTAGGCGCAATCCTCGTTCGGCTGAGATGTCGGCACGCGCGTCCGCAGTGCTCCCAGGTGGAACCACTCGGACCACCACATTCTTCCAGCCGTTTCCGCCAACCCTGGTCTCCGGTGCTGGTTGCATGGTCCTTGATGTGGACGGTAACCAGCGAGTCGATTTTCTAAACAACTACACGTCACTCATTCTTGGCCACGCCCACGAAAAACTTACTGCTGCCGCAAACAGGGCGGCCGAATCTGGATCAGCGTTCGCCTCACCCACGGAGCACGAGATTCTATTGGCGGAAGTTTTGTGTAACCGGGTGGAGTCACTCGACAAGGTGCGCTTTACCAACTCTGGTACCGAGGCGACGATGGCGGCACTTCGGCTGGCAAGAGCATTCACCGGACAATCCGTGGTCGTTCGATTCGCGGGGAGTTACCACGGGACTCACGACTACACCACTACTCCGGGGGCGGGCGTACCGCCCGAGGTGGATGCCCTTGTTCTCACCGCGCGCTTCAACGATCTTGACAGCGTCGCTGAGATATTCCGCACGGCCCGGCAAGTGATTGCCGCCGTCATTGTCGAACCGGTACTCGGGACAGGAGGTGTGATTCCTGCAGAGCCACGATTCCTTGAGGGCCTGCGAGAACTCACGGCTGATCACGGCGCGCTTCTCATTTTCGACGAAGTCATCTCGTTCAGGCTGCACCGTGGCGGCGCTCAGGCTAGGTATGACGTCGCACCTGACTTGACCACGCTAGGCAAGATCATCGGAGGTGGATTCCCGATCGGGGCATTCGGGGGGCGAGATGATGTCATGGCGCTACTCGACCCAGATGCCGGTGTGATCTCATGGGGCGGGACGTTCAATGGGAATCCGGTCAGCGCCGCGGCTGGTGTTGCCGCGTTAACCGAGCTCACTGAGGACGTCATCGAAGGGCTTAATGCCTCCGGGGAAACGCTGGTTGAGTCGGTGAATGATGCTTTGAGAGCTGACGGCCTACCGGTGCATGTAACAGGGGTTGGCTCTCTGTTCAACATTCACACCAGGTCCGACCCGATTACCGATGGTTCGGCGGCCATGATCGTGGACCGTGAGTTGCTGGCCGCACTCCATATTGGTCTCATGAATCGGGGCTTCTTTCTTGCCCCTCGGGGGCTGGGTTCGATTTCGACGCCCATGACACAGCTCGAGATCAGGGGTCTAGCTGGCTCGATCGTCGATTTGACTACGGCTCTTTTGG
>CAUZVZ010000074.1:0-14128 GCA_963583605.1 Gemmatimonadales bacterium UBA6960 | reverse complement strand
AGCGGTTCCGGCCGAGCGCCATCAGGTGTCCTCCTAGAAGGCTGTTGACGAAGTACGACGGGCCGCGGTCTTGGGCGTCGGAAGCGCGGCTCATTGTCACCTGAACGATATCACCTGAACATAGGCTCCCCGGCACACCAATTCTAGAATGAGGCGCGCTTCGCTGGTATGTTTTGCTGCGTGTTCTACCGGCGGCGGGGGTCCGGCTCTCTCTACGGTTGTCCCCAACGCCGCAAGGAGAGCATGTTGTGCCCCTCGGGAGACTCGCACCATGACAGGAGACATTCGTGCAAGACGTTGATCGGCTCGTAGATCCGGCGACCGGACTCTCCGGTGAATGGCATTTCTAAATCGTGTTGGATTTCGTTTTCCCCATCGCCCACCGGGGTGTGACCTTGACCCTGTCATGTTCCGAATCGACGACGGGAACTGGGCTGTCGACAACGCGGAGCCGGACCAGGTCGTGACTGATTTGGGATCCACGCTCAGAGGCGTGACGCGGAACAGCGATGTCATCGCCCGCTTCGGTGAAGATATGTTCGTTTGCCTGCTCCCCTTGTGTAACCTCCAGGGAGGACTGGTATTCGCGGACCGCATGCAGGATGCGCTCGAGGACTTCAAGAAGCGCACGGGGACGAGCGTGAGCGCCGTCATGGCCAGCCATAGGGGCGAAGGCGAGGGAACCTCGAGTGACATGGTGACGGCGCTTGAGGAAACCCTGATGCAGGCGCAGTCCGAGGGTGGTGACCGCGTCGAAGTCCCCCCCAGCGGCTGGAATTCCTGAGGCGGGCCGGGGGCATGACTTCATTTCGCGCGGCGCTCATCGGTGTGATCGGCTTGAGCACGATGGGGTCGTCGGCTCTGGTCGGGCAGGCCCCGGACGACTCCTTCGCTGAGACGTACGAGAGGCTCCGTAGTGGCCCCGAGCATTCGGGCGACGTGCCCACGGGCCGAATAGAACTCACACGCACCAACCAGGACGGACTTCTCCACAGGTACGTGGTGATCGTCCCCGAGAACTACGATCCAACCCGTCGATATCCGGTCGCGTTCTACCTCCATGGCGGTGTGTCGCGGCCGAATCCCGGCCCAGGGGGTGGGTGGTGGCGGAATTACGACGATGTCGTCGGTTATGACCGCATCGCGGTACTCCCGCTCTCGTGGAACGAGTCGTACTGGTGGCAGGCCAGCCAAGTCGAGAATCTTCGGGGCATCCTCTCAGATTTGAAGCGCACGTACAACGTGGACGAAAACCGGGTCCACGCGTTGGGGTCGTCGGACGGTGGGACGGGCGTGTATTTCTTGGGTTTCCGGGACGTGACACCTTGGGCGTCCTTCCTTCCCTTCATCGGATTTCCCGGCGTGCTGTTGAATACGTCGACCGGCGCCGACGGACAGATGCACCTGGGGAACCTCACCAACCGGTCCCTCTTCATCGTGAGTGGGGAGACGGATCGGCTGTATCCGGCCCGTCTCATGGAGCCCTTTCTCTATGCCTTAGAGCAGGCCGACGTGGATTTCGTTTTCACCGTGAAGCCCGGCGGTCACAACACGAGGTGGTGGCCGGAAGAGGTCGAAAACATCGAGCGGTTCATCGAAGACCACCCTCGGGACCCCCACCCCCAGCGAATCCTGTGGGCCACGGAGCGCACAGATCGCTACAACCGGGCGCACTGGGTGGTGATCGATGACTTCGGCCCCGTCGCGGGGGATGACCAGCGCGGCGCTCTCGCGGCGTATACGGCCGACGGATTCGGCGGCATCGTGCAGGCCGTCCGAGAGGGCAACACCGTGACGGTCGATGCCTATCATGTCCGGCGGTTTACGGTGTTGATTTCACCGGATGCGTTCGACATGGAAAGTCCTATCCGCGTGATCGCCAATGGTGAGGCGGCGTTCGAGGGGATGGTACAGCCCAGCTTGGCGACGTTGAGAAAATGGGCGGCGAGCGATGAGGACCGCACCATGCTCTACGCGGCCGAAATCACCATCGAGTTGGAAACCGTCTCCCAATGAGTTTCCCGAGGCTCCGGCTCCGTCGGTTTCGGAGGGGTGAGACCTGGCGTCGCGCCGTCCGAGAGACGTCTCTGTCCGCGGATGACTTGATCTATCCGCTGTTCGTCGTCGGGGGGAAGGGCGTCCGGAATCCGGTGGACAGCATGCCTGGCGTTTCTCAGTTGTCCGTCGATCTGATCGTGGAGGAGGCGCAGGACGCCTACGGCGTGGGCATCCCGGCGGTGATCCTGTTCGGTGTGCCCGAGGACGATGAAAAGGATGCGCAGGGCTCGGCCGGATACGATCCGGATGGTTTGGTGCCCACGGCGATCCGTGCGATCAAGGAGGCCGTTCCCGATTTGTTGGTGTGGGCGGACGTGTGCCTGTGCGAGTACACGGATCACGGGCATTGTGGGCTGCTCACCGAGGACGGAGAAGTGGATGGCGACGCGAGTCTTCCACTGCTGGCTCAGGCTGCTTTGGTATACGCCGATGCCGGCGCCGACGCGGTCGCGCCCAGCGACATGATGGACGGCCGCGTGGGGGCGATCCGGACCGCTTTGGACGATGCGGAACTCGGCAACGTGCCCATCGTCTCGTATGCCGCCAAGTACGCTTCAGCATTCTATGGACCTTTCCGTGACGCAGCCCACTCAGTCCCCTCCTTTGGCGACCGGAAGGGATACCAAATGGACCCGGCCAACGCAGACGAGGCGCTGCGCGAAGTAGAGCTGGACATCGAAGAGGGGGCGGACATGGTCATGGTCAAGCCGGCGGGGCCCTATCTCGATGTCATTTTCCGGGTGAAGGAAACGTTCGGAATGCCCACGGCTGCCTACCAGGTCTCCGGTGAGTACGCGCTGATCAAGGCCGCCGCCGATAAGGGCTGGGTGGATGAGGAGGCTGTCATGATGGAGAGCTTGATCGCCATCAAAAGGGCCGGAGCCGACCTCATCCTCACGTACTTTGCGAAGGACGCGGCGCGCGTACTCGGAGGGACGTCCTGAGTGTGAGGGGTGAGGCCAGCCGAACTCGGTTCGCGCAGACGGACCCGTCGGCCTCGTCCGAAGCGTCCCCGTTCCTGGCCGCGTGTCGGTGTGAGCCGGTCGCGCACACACCGGTGTGGATCATGCGTCAGGCCGGCCGCTATCTGCCGGAGTATAGGAAGATCAGGGCTGACGTGGACTTCCTCACGCTCACGAAAACTCCCGAGCTGGCGGTAGAGGTCACGCTGCAGCCGATCCGTCGCTTCGGGATGGACGCGGCGATTCTCTTCAGCGACATCATGACCCCGGTAGAGGGGATGGGCGTCGCGCTGGACTTCGCGCCCGGGCCCGTCATCGAAACTCCCATCCGGAGCCTCGATCAGGTGGAGGCGCTTCGCATCCCCGATCCGGAAGAGAGCGTGCCCTTCGTGCTGGAGACGGTGCGCTTGCTCAGCGAGGCGCTCCCGGCCTCGGCCCCTCTCATCGGCTTTGCCGGGGCGCCGTTCACCCTTTTCTGCTATCTCGTGCAGGGAGGTGGATCGAAGACCTTCTCCGAAGCGAAGGCTTTTCTGTTCGCGGAGCCCGAGGCATCGCACCTGCTCCTGAAGAAGCTGGCCGACACGATGGTCCGGTATCTGGAGGCGCAAGCCGCCTCGGGTGCCAAAGCGTTGATGGTCTTCGATTCGTGGGCGGGGCTGCTCGGGCCTGAGCAGTACCGGGAGTTCGCCTTCCCGGCCGTCCGGCGTGTGATCGACGCGCTCCGTCCCTTGGACGTGCCCCTCATCTATTTTCCGAACCAGGGGGCGACGCTACTGGAGACCGTACGGGAGTGCGGCGCCGATGTGGTGGGGATCGACTGGCGCCTGCCGCTCTCCGATGCGCGCCGCATTCTGGGACCCGACACGGCCGTTCAGGGCAACTTGGACCCGGCGGCCCTGTTCGCACCGCGGGAGGAGCTCGCTCGTCAGATCGATCGAGTGCTCGAGGACGCGGGAGGGACGCCGGGCCATATCTTCAACCTGGGCCATGGGATCGAGCGAACGACGGATCCCGACGCGGTTGCGTTTCTGGTCGATCGTGTGCACGAGGTCACCGGGCGAGCCTGACGCCCTGTGTGGCATGGTGCCCTGTATCCAGGGGAACCCTGCATGAAACCCCTGACTTGAATGGGGTATTGATTTGCCCGGAAGACGTCCCCGATCTCCGATGATGGCGATGGAGTGGTGATCGCGTGGCCGATAGACGAAATTCGGGGACGATAATGCTGAGAACGGAGGACGGATGCCGGATCATCGATTGAGAATCTATGACTCGATGGAGGGCCTACTCTCCAACGCGGACAATCCGACTCCGCTGGTCCGGATCAACCGGGTGGTTCCGTTTCAGCATGCGCGCCTATACGGGAAGTTGGAATGGTACAACCCGTTCGGTGCCATAAAGGATCGGGTCGCGGCGAACCTGATCGAGGACGCTGAAGAGCGTGGCATACTGGACGTGGGCCAGAAGCTGGTCGAGCCCACGTCGGGTAACACGGGGATGGGCCTGGCCATGATCTCCAACGTGAAGGGGTACTCGCTGACCACCCCCTTGTCTTCGGCCATTCCCCTCGAGAAGCGGATCATGCTTCGGTTCTTCGGGGCTCATGTTCTCGAACTGGACGACGATTTGTGTCCCGCGCCGGGCGCGCCAGAGGGGGCCATCGCCAAAGCCCACGAACTCGCCGACAGGCCCGATTTCCACATGCTCGACCAGTACAAGAACGAGGCGAACCCCGGGGCGCACTACAAGACCACGGGACCGGAGATCTGGAAGCAGACGGAAGGGAGGGTGACACACTTCGTGGCTGGGCTCGGCACCTGTGGGACGATCACGGGCACGGGCCGCTTTCTCAAGGAACAAGACCCGGAGATCAAGGTGCTGGGTGTGCATCCGCAAGAGGGCCACGACATTCCCGGTGTGCGGAGCATTCGGCAGCTCCAGCAGACCGCCCTGTTTCGCCCCGACGAGTATGACGAGTTGGTCGAAGTCAACGACGAAGAGGCCTGGGGATTGTGCCAACGCCTGAATCTCGAGGAGAGCATCATCGCGGGTCCGAGTTCGGCCATGGCTCTTGCCGGCGCCCTCCGTTTGGTGCCGGACGAGCCCGGCGTGATCGCGGTGGTGATCTTCCCCGACAACGCCTTCAAGTACGCCTCGTCGATGAGCAGGCACATTCCCGGGATGGCCGCATCAGGGGGGACGAGCCCGCAGGAGCGTATGATGACCACCCTCATCGAGAACACGAGGGGCACGCCGGCGCTCACCATCGACCTCGAGCCCGCGCACGACATGATCGAGGCTGGGAGCCCCTTTATCGTGGACGTGCGCGAGTACGACGAGTTCACGGACGGCCACATTCCGGAGGCGGTGAATATGCCCCTAGGCGAGATGAGCGACTACGCCGCCCATCTCCCCGAAGACCGAGAGGCTCCCGTCCTGGTGGTGTGTGAGGCCGGAAACCGGTCGCTGACCGGCGCGCTCTTTCTGGCGTCCCTCGGCTACCGGGACGTCCGCAGCATCAACGAGGGGACGAAGGGCTGGAGGGAGAATGGCTTCGAGGTTTCCGACGACTGAGGCGCGCTTCGCCTGGGGCGCGTTCACCTGACACAATTGCAGACAAGATCTTGTGGGGGGGGGGTGCCTCAGGATCTGGAGTTGTCGTCTTCCAATCCGGCTCCCGTACCGGGGTGGAGCGACTGGTCCAACAAGAAGAGAACTGTCGTCTTCGTTTAGGGCCTCGCCGCCCTAGTTCTCTTGGTCAAGATTCTTTGCCCGGACGGCTGTAGTCTCGGAGGTGGCTCTGAGATTTAATCTCGAGCTGCTCATGGGGATGGTGACCGTGCGAGTCGAGAATCCCCGCGGAACGTCCAGGCATTGGTGCTGCATCTCTGTTTCCATCGCTTGGCGATCCCACAAAGCCCATCACGCGCCACCTCGCGGACAAGTGGCTGAGGGAGGCCGAGAAGCTCGCTGGGCTGGGGCCGCAGAAGGGGAGCCCGCGGCATTCGTACCGGCGGAAATGGGCTCATAGCGGAAAACATGTGCCCGATATTGACCTAGCTGCGGCGGGGAACTGGAAAGACACTGTGAGCCTCAAACGCGCCTACCAGCAGGCCGATGCTGACACTATCTTATCAGTCGTTCTCAACGGCGGTGAGTTGAGGGAGGAGCAGGCATGAACAAGCCATTCTTGCACAAAACATTACACACCGCATCCGTAAGTTGTTGTGGGGCCTGTAGCTCAGGTGGTTAGAGCGCACGCCTGATAAGCGTGAGGTCGGTAGTTCGAGTCTACCCAGGCCCATTGATGGAAATGGAAGCCCCGCTTGGTCTTAGGTGACCGGGCGGGGTTGTTTGTTGCTGCTACGACTGGGCTTCCTGTCGGTTGTCCTGTCGATTCGAGCCTAGATCCGAGTCTTCACGGTCGTCGAGCGCCCCGCGGATCAGGTCCTCGTCAGGCTGCTGGTAACACTTCCGGATGGTTAGCAGCCTCCTTACTCGATGATGAGGGTCCGCGCCAGCTGCGGGTTGTGCTCGAGGAAGGTCTGCTTGGTCTCCAGCTCCTCGGCGGTCGGCTGCACGTTGCCGTTGATGTCGGTCGCCCGCGAGGTCACCGTGTGCTCACCCGGGGTGGCGCCGTTCCAGGTGTAGTTGAAGAACTTCCACCCGTACTGCTCCACCGTCGTCGCCGGGTCGAGCGTTGCCGGCTGCCACGGGCCGTCGTCCACCTGCACCTCGACCGACCGGAGCGGTGTGCCGTCGTGCAGCACCACGCCGAACACGTTGTGCCGGCTGCCGTCGGTGGTCTCCCGGGTTACCCGCGCGATGAACGACTTCAACTGCATCTTGGTGATCGCCGTCTCTTTCCACTTCATCTCGCCGTTGACCATCTCGCCCTTCAAGGTCCGGTACCAGCGGGCCTGGTACTTGCCCAGGTACTGATCCGCCTGGACGTGGATCTCGGACAGCCACTTGACGTTCGGCGCACCGTACCACCCGGGGACGAGCAACCGGAGCGGACGCCCCTGATGCGTGGTGAGCGGCTCGTCGTTCAGAGAGTAGGCCAGCAGCGGCTCGTCCGACAGCGCCTGGTCTCTTCGGAGGCTCCGGCCGTACTGCTGGTCCACGGGGAACGTGTTACCCCGGAACTCCACGTCCTCTTCGCCATGGTCGGCGCCGAACAGGACGATCTCACGGGCCTCGGGCTGCACCCCGGCCCGCTCCAGGACCGCGCGCAACGGGACGCCCCGCCAGCGGCCGTTGCTCGAAAGACCGTTCACCGGACCGCGATTCCCCGAGCACTCGAACCCGAAGACGAGCTCGCGGCTCGGCATGGCTTGTAGCTCGGCGAGCGAGAGCGACACGGGCCGGTCCACGAGTCCCGACACTCGCAGTCGGTACGTCGCGGTGTCGATCTCGGGGTGCCCGTAATGCTGCGTCGTGAAGAACTGGTCGCTCGGGGTGAACACCCCGTCGATACCGCGGATATCGATGATTCGCCGATCCGGTGTCCGCTCCAGCACGATGGTGTCGGGCAAGTCGGTGAAGCGTACCGGAGTCTGGTCTTGCGTGAGGGCCGGAAACGCCCATTCCGGTAGGCCGAGGACGCCCAATCCCGCAAGAGCGACGCCTCCTTTGATCATGTCACGACGGCTGGTCTGTTTTGTCATGTCGGGTCCCTTTCGAGGAGCGTTTTCGTTGCGCATCTGGGACGGGCGGTCGCGTCGCAACCTTCCGTGACTGAGAATCCAATTTTCGAGGACCGGTAGTGAGTCAGGGGGTCACCCCCGGCTCCTTCTTGTACGTCCAGAAAATGTCAGCGGCGCCTAAAGAATTGTCCGTTCTACCCGAGAACCAGGCCATGGTCTGGTCATCCGGCAGTAGAGCGGGGCACATGTCGGCGCTCGTAGTGTTGATCGACGACCCGAGGTTCACGGCAGGACCCCAAGCATCGGGACCCGTCTCGCCGGCCACATGTTTGGAAGCCCAGACGTCCATGCCGCCATATCCCCCCGGTCTGCCCGAGGTGAAGTACACCCAGCCGCTCTTGTCTTCCATGAAGTGGAATTCTTGGGCCGCCGTGTTGACGTTGGGGCCCTGATTAACAGGATCCTGCCAGTTCCCGTCCGCATCCTCCTGTGCGCACCAGATGTCGGAGCCACCGTAGCCGCCGGCTCTCGACGAAGCGAAGCAGAGGGTCTCGCCGTCCTGGAGCAACATCGGGCAGTGCTCGTTTCCCTCGTCCGTGCTGATCGGGTAGGGCACCAGCTCCGGCTCCGTCCATTCCCCGCCGACTTTATGGGTGACGAACACGTCGTTGGCGTTGCGGGGAGTGGTCGTTGCGAGCCTGTCGGACTTGAAGAAGATCGTGTTCCCGTCCGGTGTGATCCACGGTTCCCTGTCATCGCCCAGTCGTAACGGATCGACGTCCGTGGCAGGCGCTGCGTTCACCGGAATTCCCATGTTCTCAGGCATGTTCCACTGACCGCTTTCTTCGTTGAATGTCGCGATGTAGAGATCCTTCGGATCTCCAGGTGCTACGGCCAGATCCTGCCGATCGGTGGTAAACACCATGGTTCCATCATCGGCAAAGGCGAGCTCACCCTCAGACGACATCGTATTTATGGGTGAGCCAAAGTTGTGCACTGCAAGATCTACCCAACTCAGTCCACCGGCGTCTGCCTGCGTTGTGGAGGGCGCCTCTTCTGTTGTGCACGCGATTGCGAGAACGCCGGCGAGTGCACTCGTCATCCAGAATCTGGTTCCCATCATTACGCCTCCCAGTCCTCACCACGGGGTTCGTGCCGGACGCCAAGTATTCGCTCACTGACTCTAAGCTGAGAACGCGCTACGCGTCAAACCTCCCGGACCGTCCGAAACAGGTCGGCAGGCAGATACACTGCGTTCTGGCCCGCTTCACGGCGTCAGTTCGATCCGTTTCGCGGGAGACGGACCGAACGAGCCGTCAACAGTCACACCCACCTGGCCCACGCCTGCCTGGGACCAGTCACAGACGCCGCTGGAAAAAGTAGACTGCAAGCGTTGCCACTGCGCGTCCGAGAACTCGACGGTGTACGCCGCCCGCGAAAGCGGCTTGAGCGCGCACTTGAGCACGTTGGCGGCCAGCGGGCCGCCCGCCACGTGGCGGGGGAAGGTCCAGGACGGAAACAGCCTGTTGCACTCCGTCGTCCACTCACGTCTGAGCGTCTGGGGCTCCGCGATGAAGGTCGAATCGTCGCTCCAGCATCCGTCCACGGCTTCCGTCGGCTTGTTCCGGATGACTCTCTCGCGCTGGGAGCCGGGCCGGGGATCGGACGTGTAGGCGGCCATCCACCCCACGAAGGCGTCCCAGGCCGGCCCGAACGGCACAGGGTCTCCTCGCCACATGACGTGGTTCTCGCTGTCCCCGTTGACCTCGAGCAGGCGCTCGCGCAGAGCGAAGTGGAACCACTGGTAGTGATATCCGTCGTCGTCGTTGTAGAGGCCCGTGAGGTCGAACACCGGAATCGACGCCAACCCCCCATCACCAACGGTTTGGAGACCGGACCGGTAGGCCCGCTCGATCGCTCCGGGGTTTCCATCGCTACGCCGGGTAACGTAGTTCGCGTCCTGGTCGTACCCGCCGATGCGCTCGTTCAGGTCGAGGAACTGGCCCACTGAGATGACCCCTGAGCTCAGCGCTGCCAGTCCGTACTGGACACCCACGTTGTCGAAGGGCCTCAAGGCGAAGCCAGTGGCCGGGTCGGAGCCATAGATGTTCACTGCCGCGTCATAGACGGTCGGACGTGCTCCGGCCGGGTTATCCGTCGGATGGTAACGGAGCACTTCTGGCACGATGGAGTTCCAAGACGCCGAGCGATACCGTTCCACGTCGACCCGTCCGGCGACGGGGTCCGTGCGGCCGGCCTGGTTTGCTGCGTCCACGAACGCACGCATGCCCTTGTATCCCGTTACGGCGACCTTCTGCTCGTCGGTGAAGCCGTGCGGATCCGTCACGCTCCAGTAGTGGCTCAAGAGATGTCCGTCGGATCCGGAAAACGCGATGGAGAGCGGATCGGGAAACGTGCACGTGATGAGCACGCCGTCGAAGAGTCCCGAGACCCGATCAGCGGGCTGGGCGCTTCCGTACGATCCTCCGGAGCAGCCCGCGCTGACCGTGAAGTCGGGCACGCCGTACGTTTCGATGAATCGCTCCTTGGACATCATCGCCGCCTCGCTGGCGAGGACGGCGTTGCAGTTGTTCGAGGCGTGGTGGAGCGTGTTGGCGAATAACGCGTAGCCTTCTCGGAGTCGTTCCAGGTTGAGCAGGCTGAAATCCGAACCGGACGTCCGGATGTTCCCCTGCGCGCCTCCTTGAACGTACCAACCTCCTGGGCAGCCGAAGCCCTGGATGGCGATGAGCCTCCGGTTCCATCCACGTGCTGGCTGGAACGGCGTCGGAGCCGGCTCGCGGGTCGGGTCGTGGAGCACAGCGCTCTGGTAAATCCCGCGGTTCACACCGCCGGTTTCCACCCGGACCACGAACGGGACGGTCGCGCCTGCAAGCGTGGTGACCTTGGCGACGTCGGCGGGAAGGATGGCGCGGTCGGGCAGGGGGCTCAGTGTCGAGTCTCCCTCCGCGAGGTAGAGGTAGGTCACCCTCTCCGGCGCCGTGCAGTTCTCATCCAGCGGGGGGCCGAGGTGGGTGTCGTCGGGCAGCACGAAGGTGTCCGTTTGGCAGATGAACGGCGTCTGGTGAGGCCCCGAGATGATCGGACCCGTCACCGGGTAGTTCGTGAGTGAGAGCGAGGCCTGTTCCGTTCCATGTCTGGCGACCACCTCGCTGGCGCCCTCCGGCAGGCCGGTCAGGAGGCCGGTCCAGCGGCCCGGGCTGCTCACATCCTCCTGAAAGGAACCCGTCACTTCCAACCCGGCGACGTGCACTTGGGGTGCGGGCCCCCCGGCGTTCACGGCGATCTCCAAAAGGACGTCGTCGCCCGATACGTGCTCAGGATGGGTGGAGAGCGTGCGGATCATCACTCCCGACCCCACGCTGGCCCCACCTCCCCGGCTCGAGCAGCCCGCGACGAAGAAACAGGCCAGCAGCGCCAGTCCTGATGTCTTAATGGCCGCCCTGCCCCGCCGGCTCTTGAGCGTCCGACCCGAGGAAGCGGATCAGCTCAGCGCTAACGATCTCCGGCACCTCTTCGTGCGGGTTGTGGCCGACGCCGGGGATCAGGAAGACTTCGGCGTTGGGGAGAACGTCCACCGCATGCCGCGCGTTCTCAGGAAAGTCGGGTCCGTCGATCTCTCCGCCGAGGATCAGCGTCTTCGTCTGGATGTGCGGCCAGTCGTCCACGACCGTGTCCATCCCACGCAGGTTGCCACCGAGCGACCGCACATAGGCCAGCCGCGGCCAGTCGCCGCTGAGGCTTTGGCCGTACCGGATACGAAGGTGATCGATGAACTCGGGTTTCCAGTTCACGTAGCGGCGCATCTCCGTGCGAACCGCTGATTCGTACACGCTCAGCGGGTCCGGCTCCGCGTTGATCTCCCCGGTGAAGGGCCGATAGCCCCGTCCTGCGCGGCGGTCGGTCAGGCCGATCTGGTTGACCGTCACGAGGTGCGTCGTCATCTCCGGATAGAGGAAGGCGAAGCGCGTGGCCATCTGGCCGCCGATCGAGTGGCCGACGATGGCTGCCTGGGAGATCCCCATGTGCTCCAGGAGTTGCGCCGTGTTGGAAGCGTGCAAGCTCATGCTGTACGGAAGGATGGGCTTGGAGGACTTGCCCCACCCGAGGCGGTCCTTCACGACAACCCGATACCCTTCGTTACGAAGAGCCTCGATCTGCTCCTTCCAGTACCACCCGTAATAGCTCCCTCCGTGGAGGAGTACGACAGTCCGACCGTTCGGCGGCCCGACCGGCGACACGTCCATGTACGCGATCCGGACGTCCTGGCCAAATAACTGTAAGTTCAGGAACTCTACCGGATGCGGGTAGGAGATTTCCTCCATATTGATCGAGATGGGGCCCCAGTCCGCTGGTGGTTGGGCCGGTGGAGACTGCGCCTCAAGCGCGGCGTGGGTAACCCCCAAGGCCACTGACAGCGAGAGCACCATAACGAGGCGGGGGGCCCATCTACGTGCGTTGGTCATCATTCCTCCGTGGGCATGGTCCGGCCGACGGGACGCGAAGCAATCGCTGGCGGTGCCGGCGCGGATGCCGGTGATCATAACAGCCTGTTCTTGGACGAGCGAGAGTATCGGGGGCGGACAACACGGCGACAAGGACGCCAGTGTCGCAACCTTACAGTTTGCGTAGGGGCTGCGGTGCTCTGAGGCTTGGGTGGGGCTTACCAGCGCCCACGAGCGCTCGGCTCATATCTGATAGGCGTGAGGTCACCCGACCTCGGACTTCCATACTGACAACGCTCCATTTGGGGGCTACCCTTGTGCCGCGGGCTGGTAAACGCGTCCGTGCTGAGACCAACGCGGAGGATGTAGGATGAACGGAAAGCCGAAGATCAAAGGGATCGCCACAGGAGTGGTACTCCTGATCGGCGTGGCCGGTTGGGTGTTTACCGCTCCTTATGCAGGCAACCAGGGACTTCAGCGTACGCCCGGCGTGATAATCGGAGGGACGGATACTCCCGCTCCGAATGACTTTAGCACCGTCAATGATGTGGCGGGCACTCTGCTGATGAAGTTTCGCGGCTTCCCGCCGTTCGTGGTCTATCTTACGTATGTGGGGACTCCTGAGGGTGTGATCACGGCCACCCGCCCGGACGGGGGATACTGGGCGCAGCGTGTGAGAGACGGTAACGGCGAGGGGTGGCTACGTATCGGTGACGCGACGTACGCGATGCGGGCCCGAGAGATCCTGGGCGAGGCGCGCCTGCGGATGCTCGAGCTGTACTCAGGCAAGAGTGGCATGCCCATGGATAGGGCGGTGGGTGGGCCCGACCCTCTCCGTGACTGGGAGGTCTTCCTCTGGACGCCTCGGTAATTCGTCTGGGGATGGCTCTGCCCGACGTACCCCTGCTGGCTCTTACATGAGACTGCCCAGGACACGCACCGTCGTCGTTCCCCTTGGATTGCTGGTTGCCGGGCTCGGTCGGAGTGCGGTCCCAACCAGCGCACAGTTCCGCCAACCGACGGCGGAGCTGACGCCCACGGTCGAGCAGCAGGCGATCCAGCCTGGCCAGAGTGTGACACTTGTACTTGGGGTCGAGCTCCCAGAGAACATTCACGTGCAGTCGGACGAGCCGCGGGACCCGTTCGTCATTCCGACTCTCCTCGCCTTCACGCTGCCCGAAGGAGTCACGGTGGAGGAGATCACCTATCCCGAGTCCACGGATTTCCTCCTGGAGGGGTGGGAAGAGCCGCTGGCGGTCTTCGAGCATGAGTTCACGATTGCGGTGCGACTGGCGCTGGACACAGAGGTCTTACCAGGCGAGATCATCGTGCCCGGAAGCTTTCTATACCAGGCATGCGACGACCGCGTCTGTTTCGCGCCGGCGACTGAAGCCGTCGAATGGCAGATGAACGTCGAACCGACGGAACGCCGCTAGTGGCCCACCGCACCAACTTCGGGCGGTGAAGGTCCCGCCGCGTTGACTCCCCGCACTGAGGTGCCTACAGTCACCGATCGGAGGGTGCCATGAAACAGTTCAAAGTTTTGGCCATACCGTTCCTGTTGATCTGCCTGGTCTCGCCGTTGGCCCTGGTCGGCCAGTCGCGTAGCCTCGTTTCGGAAATGAGCGATCTGGCTTGGGCGGGAGAAGTCGATAATGCCAGAGCCCTTCTCGAGTCGAGACGGGTCGATGGCGAGCAACCGACAGCAGAATGGCTTGCCGCGGTCTCTTGGATGGCGCGTGGGGCGAGCTTCGCGGAGCGATGGGACCTCGCTGAGCAGTATGCGAGTGAAGCGTTCGAGGGGAGCCTCGAATTGATGAAAGGGCGTCCGCTCGACGCCGAACGTTTCTTGCCGACCGCCCTTGGGGCCGGGATTGAGGTGTTGGGTCACACGTACGACGCCCAAGGAGACCGCGCGCGGGCTGTGACTTTTCTGAGTGCCGTACGGCAAGAGTTTGCGGGCACGTCGATCGAAACTCGAATTCAGAAGAAC
>CAUZVZ010000073.1:0-14175 GCA_963583605.1 Gemmatimonadales bacterium UBA6960 | reverse complement strand
GGAGTCCGGCGCGGAGCGCGTGAGTGTCATGGGGTCGAACGGCGGGTCTCTTCCCGTAGACCGTGCCGCCCGCGAGCCGGTGCACATGGTCCTTTCCGGTCCAGCGGGGGGGGTGATAGGGGCCCTCACGTGTGGACGCCGAGCCGGGCACGAGCGCATCATCACGTTCGATATGGGGGGCACCTCCACCGACGTCTCGTTGTGCCCCGGAGCCCCTCTCCACACGAGGGAGTTGGAAATCGGCGGACAGCCCATCGCGATCCCCGTCATCGACATACATACGGTGGGCGCGGGCGGCGGATCGTTGGCGCGAATCGACCCCGGGGGAGCTCTGCGTGTGGGACCGGAGTCTGCGGGTGCGGATCCCGGCCCCATCTGTTACGGGAGGAGTGGAGCCGGCATCACGGTCACGGATGCACACGTCTGGCTGGGAAGGTTGCCCACAGATGCCTTCCTGGGAGGTGAACGGACGCTGGACCGGGCAGCGGTCGAACCGCATCTACAAGCCATTGCGGATCGTCTCGGCGAGAGTCTCGAAGTCGCCGCTGAGGGCATCCTGGAAGTCGCTAACACAGCAATGGAGCGCGCCCTACGCGTCATATCGGTGGAGCGGGGACACGATCCGGCGGAGTTCACGCTCGTAGCGTTCGGTGGCGCCGGCGGTCTACACGCCGCACAACTGGCCGATCGGCTGGGTACCCGTCGAGCCATGGTGCCGCCCCGCCCGGGGCTCCTTTCCGCGTACGGGATGCTCGCCGCGGACATCACGAGGGAGGCCTCCAGAACGGTGTTGATTTCCACAGCCTCGGCCAACGCCCATGAGAACATCGAGCGTGTGTTCGCCGAGTTGGAACAGGCCGCCGTCACGGAGATGGCGGAAGAGGGAGTACCTGAGGACCGGCTCACGTTGCGCCAATGGGTAGACGCCCGCTACGAACGCCAAAGCTTTGAACTGAGAGTCCCCGCTGAAGACTGGGACACGCAATTCCACGCACTGCACGAAAAACGATACGGCTATCAACGTCCCGCCACACCCGTGGAGGCGGTCACGCTCCGATCCATCGCTTCCGCTCCCGGGCCGCAGCTGGATCTGGAGCGCATCCCTCATATCGACGCTGCCCCGAGTATCGAACGCGCACGGACATATACTGAGGGCGAGTGGACAGAGGTGGACCGACTCTGGCGGAGTGACTTGAGCGCGGACCAGACGCTGGATGGGCCCGCTCTGGTGTTAGAATACAGTTCGACCACCTGGGTCCCCCGAGGCTGGAGGCTCACAGTGGATAAATGGGGGAACCTGCACCTCTCCGCGACGTAGCACGAGCGCGGTGGGGTGCGCCGACTACCTTCGCTTACAATCCCCTTGGGCACTCGGCACCTGGCAACTCAAGCAGAGCAGCGATGAACCGGAGTCAAAACCGCCCGCCCCCCACGCTCGTGCCAGACGGAGGCAATCAGACCGTCGACCCTCAGGAGGACGGAGACCCGATCTACCTCTGGGCGCTGATCGTGAGCCTCTGCGTCGGCCTGCTGTACACGATTACGCTGTCGCCGACGACCGCGTTCTGGGATACGAGCGAGTACATTGCCACGGGGCACATCCTCGGGATCCCCCACCCACCAGGCAATCCCCTCTTTGTGTTGATGGCCCGAACGTGGGAGCTTCTCCTGACGCCATTGGGCCTCTCGGTAGCCACGCGCATCAATCTCTTCTCCGCCTTCATGGGCAGCGTGGCCCACGGTCTCTGGTTCTTGGCCGTCCATCACATTCTTTCGTATTTTTCCGACGATCGCCGCTTCCGTATCGTCGGCGCGATGGCTGCCGTAGCGGTGAGCGCAACCGCGTTCACCGTGTGGAACCAGTCCAACGTGAACGAGAAGGTCTACACGGTCTCGCTCATGACCATCGCCCTGATCACGTGGCTGGCCTTCCATTGGCGTGAGAACCTCGGCAAGGGGCGAGACGACAACCTTCTGATCCTGATCGCGTTCATCCTGGCGCTGTCGGTCGGAAACCACCTCATGGCTTTCCTCGCCGCCCCAGCGCTTGGCCTGTTCATCCTCTGGGTCTCGCCCGGGGTGCTGCTCAACTGGCGTCTCTACGTCGTCGGAATCTTCGCCATCCTCCTCGGTCTTTCCGTCCACCTCTTTCTGCCCTTACGGGCGGCCCTGGGCCCCATCATCAACGAGGCCGATCCAACCTGTTCCAGCCTGGGGAGCGCCCTGACGAGCATCGTAACATTTGTTCCGTCGTTACTTGGCTTCGACCAGGCGGGGTGTACTGAGCTCTCGGCCGCCCTAGCCAGGGAACAGTACCTCAAGCCGCCCGTGATCCCGAGAGCCTCGCCCCTGTTGTCTCAGTTCGCGAACTATCTGCAATACTTCGACTGGCAGTGGGCGCGAGGCGTAGCTGGAGCCGAAACCGTCTTTCCCCTCGCGAGGCTCCCATTCACCCTCATGTTCGCGTCTCTGGGACTCTACGGCGGGGCCCAACACCTACGGAGAGACTCAGCCACGGGTCTCTACGTCTTAGCTCTGTTCGCCACGCTCTCCATCGGCCTCATCTTCTATCTCAACTTCGCGTATGGCTTCTCGCTCGAATCTCCCGGTCCGGATGACGTCCACGAGGTGCGCGAGCGGGATTACTTCTTCATCGTCGGTTTCTCAGTGTGGGGGCTCTGGGCGGGCATCGGAATCGCCGCTCTCTGGCAAGAGGCCGCGGTGCGTCTGAAGGGCTCGTGGTCCCGAGCCGCGCCGGTGCTGGCCCTGGCTTTGATCCCGCTCTTATTCAATTGGCCTTGGGCGAGCCGCCGAACGGACTACACTGCACGGGATTGGGCGTACAACCTGTTGATGAGCGTAGAGCCATACAGCGTTCTCTTCACCAATGGCGACAATGACACGTTTCCGCTTTGGTATCTGCAGGAGACGGAGGGTATACGCCGCGACGTGACCGTCATCGTCACGTCCTACCTCAATTTGAACTGGTACGTGAGGCAGATAAGAGACCTCACCACCCCGTGCCCGCCCGGTGTGCAGGCGAGTGACAGCAGGACCACCATCGTTTGCCAACGACCGTACGAACCTCAGGAGAGCGAACCACTCTACACCGCCGACCCGAGCGAGGCGGACTCGCAGGGACGGATCGCCATCCTCACGCGACGTCCGGTGACGCCGCCCACCCGAACGATTCTCCCTCTGGAGGACGAAGTCATAGCTCAGGTTGCGGGACCCGCAGGATACGTATCACTCGACGAAGACCGCGATTTCCCGCTGGGACCGGTCGTTGCAAGTATCGCAGGCGGAACCGTGATCTATCCGTGGCAGCAGTTCGCCCTACTGCTGATTCAAAGCAGCGTCGACGATCGGCCGATCTATTTCGCGTCGAGCGGAAGCGCGGCTAGGGACCTGGGCGTCGTGCCATATCTCGTGCGGCATGGGCTGGCTTTTCGACTCTATCCCGGCCCTCCCGATACGAATCCATCGAATATCCTGCTCGAAGACCCGCAACTCCTTCCGGTCACGGGGCCTTGGTTGAACGTAGAGCGCACTCGACTCTTGGCGGAGGAGGTTTTCGTGCACCGAACCGGTATCCCCGATGAGTGGAGTCATTGGCCCGATCGCTCTACCATCGGAATCCCGAACTATTACGCCTGGGTGTTCACCGCTCTCGCGCAGAGCGCCCTCCAGAGTGGTGAGGACGCCGTTCGCATCAAGTATGAAGACCGCTGGATCGCTTGGCAGACGCTCGCTCAGTAGAAAGGAGAGCCGGACCTAGGCCTGACACGAAAGACAGCCCCTGGGAGATGGCGACAACCACACTGCGGCCCTATCCTAAGGCGCGTCCCAACGTGGCGTCCAAGAAGCAAGCCACTGAGAGTACCGCTTCGCCCCCGAAACGCCCCAACAAGGTCTTCCATCCCGATCCAACGAGAGTCTCATGACGACGGCTGCGCCGGCTCAAAACTATGACAACCATCGGAAGTTTGTTCCAGGATTTCACGGCATCGCGTTCGGAATCCTCGCGATCAACTTTTTCTACTCGTTGTACGCAGTCGTCACGGCTTTCTCAGTGGCTTCAGTCATAGCACTCCTCCTGGCCTTCGGGCTGATCATGGTCATGCTTTACGCCCGACTTTTCGCACTCAGTGCCCAGGACCGTGTCATCCGCCTCGAGGAAAGACTCCGCCTTCAGGCCCTCCTTCCCCCTGAGCAGAAGGACACGATCGACAAGCTGACTACTGCGCAACTCATCGCGCTGAGGTTCGCGTCGGATGATGAGGTCGGAGCGTTAGCGGCGACGGTGATCGCCGAGGGGATCGAGAACCGCGATGAAATCAAGAAACGAGTGACGAATTGGCGCCCTGACCACCAGCGGCTGTAAGGTCGATCGCCTTACCAGAAGTAGCGGTGAGGGCTGTAGTAGGAGGTTGTGGTGGGCGGCGGCGGAAGGCTGCTGAGAAGTCAGTGAACCTGTAGCTTCCCGACTCCGCTTCGCTGCATTCGAGCGAATGGAGATCCACGTCGGTCGAGTCCCAATTCAACGATCCAATCGAACCATTCGGGCGTCGCGTCGAGAATTTCACCGCGGCAGAAGAGAAGGATTTTCGGCACCCGGACGAGCAAGGCCCGAAGCAGCCCGACCGCCCTCAACTTGGCGTCGGGTTCGAGGCGATCGAACGTGTCTCCGAGAAGAATCTCAGGGGCGTGCACACCACAACCGGCAGCCAAGTCGACGAGCGCGAGCCGCAGCGCAAACAGATACGCGGCCACCTCCTCGTCGGAGTGAATCCTCCGAGGGCCCTCGTCTCGAACGATCGTGGGCTCGCCATCGCCCGTCACGCCGACACCCAGCACGCCACCGCTCGTCAGATGATTCAAGTAGCGGCCAGTCCGGGCGGTCAGCGCATCGCGGGCATCGGACAGAAGCTCTCGGCGCAGAGCCTCCAACGCACGGCGACGGAGATCGGAGTCCCCCGAAGAGAGTCCCTCGCCCTCACGCTCACCCTCGCACCGCACCGAGGGGCCCTCGGCTACATGGGCCATCGCAAGGGTGTCTTCGGCCTCGGTCAGCTCCGGCATTCGCGCCCTCAGCCGCTCAACCTCTTCGGTGCACGCGTCGATCATGGCCTGGACACGTATGGACTTCCCCTCGAGGTCCTGTAAATGGGGGGGGTTCAAGTCCAGTTGGTCCTTACGGCGCTTCCACCAACTCCCGTCCTGCACCACGGACTCCCATTCCTCACGGAGCACCTCCAGGACGGACTTGAAGCGCTCGCTGAGAACCCGGTCGCAGGTGGGGCACGCCGTCTCCTTGCCACCTTCCTCGAGCTGCTGCAGGCGAACCTTGAGCTCCCGGGCACGGTCACGATACGCGAGGAGGTGCGTCTCCGCATCCTGTCGCTCGCGGAGCCAGTCCATGTTCGCGACTTCCAAATCTCCGCCCACCTCGACGGCGTCCCCCCGCAGTCGTCGCAGCTCCCCCGCCTTGAGGCGAAGTGCCTCAGGAAGGGGCTTCAACTCCTGCACGCGTGCTCGGAGACTCTCCACGCCTGAGTCCGTCCACCGTGGATGATCGCCGGTCAGGGAACGCGCGTGGGTCAGGGCGGCGACCTCCTGGTCCACACGCTCGAGGCCAGACCACTGCGCCAGAATGCGAACCGCGCGGCGCCACGCGAGTGCTGGTCCGACCGCCCCCGGCCCCGCGATCAGCGTCTGAAGGCGCTCATCGTCCTGGGCCAGGCGACCAGCGAACCGCTCCATGACCTCATTGCGTAGAGGGCCATCGCCCCCAACCAGGGCCGTGAGCCCGGAACCGAGTTGAAGATCGAGCGGACCCTGTTTCGCCTCTGCCGTGTCCGTATCGACGGAGCCCAAGCTTCCCTCCCCCAAGAGTGTCACCGCCACTCGCCCACTCTATTGAACACCAGACTACCCCTGACGTTCGGGGATGCAGTCCTGCACCAACTCGAGGAGGGCGTCGAAGTTACCGCCCTCGTCTGCGAGGCGCTCGACGAGTCTGGAAGCCAGCCGCGTGGACGGCTTGATCTCGGAAGAGGGATGCCCCGACGGATCGTCGTCGAGCTGCACCTCGAGGTGTAGGGCACGGCGCCTGTACTCGGGCAACACGCCATCGAGCAGTTCCAACCGGTCCGGTGGGAGCCCCTGAATGCGAATCCGAACGATCTTCTCCCCGATCCCGCCTGGCACCTCGGCGAGCACCTCCCGTACCCGCTCTCTCAACCGATCTGGCCGATCGCGCTCGAACGGGATTGGCTCCAACGATACGACCGGACGACCGTGGATCGGGTGAAAGCAAGCCTGGCCCGACTCGAGATCGCACGTCAGAAAGCCCTTTTCCTCAGCGGCCTCCTCCCAAGGCGTCGCCCCCACACGCTCGATCGCGCCGGCGTAGTGGACGCCGGGAGCCACCTCGCGTCGGAAGTGTTCGTGCCCCAGCGCCACGTAATCCCAATCATTCGAGTTCAAGGAGAGAAGCCCACTCTCCTCCCGGTCGACTGATCCATAACCCACGAGCACATTCCATCGCGCGTCCGGGTTCGGTACGACCAAAGGCCGAGGCCCCTGGATCGTCGATCGGTGCGGAACGAGGACGACGTTCAGATCCAACCGTGAATAGTGGACAGACCGGGTCGTTGCGGTGACGGCCTCGACGCCGGCCAGCGTATCGAACGTACCGAGGGGTCCGGGATCCGCCGGACCGGCCGGCGTGTCCCGCGCGCCGGCCGCCATCAGGACGGGAGTGTCCGGGAGCGCATCTCTCAGCGATTGCAGACCCTGGGCGAGCGCTACGAGTGCCGAGTGCGGGGGCTCCGGCCGATCGAACACGTCACCCGCGATGAGAACCGCGTCCGGCGCGATTTCGAGGACCCTCTGGATGGCCTGGTGAAACGCACGAGCCACATCGGCTTCTCGGACATTTCTGCCCTGCTCGATATGTCCGAACGCCCGATAACCGAGGTGCAGATCTGAGAGGTGCACGATGATCACGACGTCTCAGGCTCGCCTGCGCGGAGCACCTCGGACGATTCGGACGCCTCGGACGGGTGTGGGAGGCCGGAGGCGTCCGAGAAGTCGGTGGCGTCGCCGGAGTCCGCGGCCTCGAGTCTCACCACATTCTCTTCAATTGATGTCAGGACCCACCCCTGGAGAAGTGCGGCCCCCGAAAGGATAACGAGCAGGAAGAACACGAACGAAGGCACCCCAACGCCGGAGAGGGCACCGAGGCCGGTCACCAGCACACCGGCGGCGGCGCCCAGAGCTGCGAGGGCACCGTCACTCGTCAGACCCGCCATCACCCGCACGGAGCTTATGCCTCTCAGAAGACGACCGCACGCATAGAGCGGCAGGCCTGCGAGCAGGGCGAGTCCAAGCGCTTGCGTCAGCGGTGACGCTCCGAAGCCCGCGAAGAATACCCACGCGAGCACGAACCCAGACGCGGCGAGAAAGGCCACGAGTGCGGACAGCCACCGTCTCCGAAGCGATTCCACCGCATGGTTCCACTCCGCGGGGCGCCCGCCCATGCCCAGACCCAGGCCGAAAGCCCCGAGCTCAATCGCCACGATCAGGGTCAGCGATCTGAGCAGTCCTTCCCCCGAGTACAGCAGAAGAGCGACCGCTACAGTGCCCGTCGCGCCAGCCCCGAAGCCCGCGACGAACGTCGGCGCCCACCCCAATCCCTTCCTCAACGGCACACCCGACTCCCTTGCCTACCGCTATGACGAACCGCACGGCCATGAACGGGGCCCTTTGATTTCCCCCGTGAGCCGGGATAGCTTTTCCTCATGAACTCAGCCCTCCAAAGGCTCCCGCTGCTCGGGATTGTAATCGTCGCCACAGGCTGCGACAACGTGGAATGGGGAGGAGTGGAGGTGGATCTGAGCTCGCCGTCCGATAGACTGGTTTCTGAGTCCTCACCTGAGGTGACAGAGGTCGTCGAGAGCATCGACACCCCGACGATCGGTCCGATCCTCTACTTGGGTCACCGGGCCGGGATTGAAGCGACCCTCGTGCCCGTTGCAGAAATCAGGCCCAACGGTCTCTTTCCGCTCGAGGCTTCTGGTTCCGCCGAGGCGAGCAGAGCGTTCGCGGCCGAACACCTTTCACCCGGACTGGAATTTACGCTGTTTTCCGATGGTGCCCGCGTCGGGAGATTGACGGCCGAGAGGTTCTCGGTGGACCAGCAGTATTGCGGAGTTCGACCCCAGATCCGGGGCCCGATCGAACTGACGCCGTCCGCGGCGACCGTCCAAACGTTTCTCGCGCTTCCGAGGCAAGAAGGAAACACGTTCGCCTACGGCGCCTACTCTCCGGTCGTTCCGACTCGGGACCTGCGGATAACTTCACTCAACACGATGCAGGAGGTCATTCCCACCGTTGGTGCGCTATGGCCCGTATCCGTGCTCGGCATCCGGCAGGACGTCCAGATGTTCCGGGCTCGGTCCGGCGGGGCGCCCACCGTGGTCGCAACCTTCATATACGCCGACGAGCTCAGTGTGGGGCCGGCGGCCCGTGGAGCGTACTCCGTTTTCCTCGCCTCCGATGACGACGGGACGGGATACCGGGGCTCCTACGTGGATTACCGGTTGTTCTCCCGAGACGGAAAGGGTTCGGCACGCTACTTCGACCACCTGGATGTCGACGGGGACGGAATCGACGAAATGGTGCTCGAGTTCATGGGCGAAAACTCCGTGTGGCTCTCCGCGTTGGGTCGGCGGGGAGAATCCTGGGTGGAGACGTACCGCGACCCATGTGGGCTTCCGCCTGGGTCTTCAGAGCTACCCCGCTGACCCCGCCCGGACGAGCGAGGAATGCGTTGGTCGGTCAACTGGTTCCTCGTAGCGACTCTGGTCGGCTGCGACGCGATCCCTGGCGAGCAGGCTCCCACCGGCGCTGACGATCCTGAGGCGTCGAGGGCGAGTTACCCCCTCCAACTCGTCGACGACGCGGGTGCGCGACACACGTTCGAGGCGGCCCCCGGGAGGATGATTTCCCTGGTCCCATCGGCCACGGAGGCGCTCCTGGCGATGGCCCTAGACGACCGTCTGGTCGGCCGAACGGATTACGACCGGATGCCGGAACTCGCCGATCTGCCTTCCGTGGGCGGTGGCCTCCAGCCGAACCTCGAGATCCTGGTTTCTCTCGATCTCGATCTCGTGATCCGCTTCGCGGGTGGTTCCGACCTGGCCACTGCTCAGCGGTTGACGGAGTTGGGGATTCCCCACTTCGCCGTCCAGCCCGACGGCATAGAGGATGTTCTGTCCATCATTCGCGACTTGGGAAGAATCACGGGTGCGTCAGACGCCGCTGAGGCGTTGCTCAGTGAGATCCAGATCGACCTCGACGACGTGGCCCGACGCGTGGCCACGCTTTCGAACCCCCGCGTGGCCTACCTCCTGGGTGGCGACCCGCCCTGGGTCGCCGGCCCGGGTACGTACATCGATGAACTCATTGCGCTCGCCGGCGGAAGAAATGTCTTCGATGACCTGGGCCCGTTGTACGCTCCGGTGAGTATGGAGGCCCTCCTGGATCGGGACTTGGACCTGATCCTCCTTTCGAACGGACTGCCAGAGCCTCCTCCGCTGGCGCATGTGCCAAGCGCCGTGCTGCCAGCATCTGTGGAGATTCCCGGACCAGGGCTCGGACAGGCCGCCCGGGATATTGCGCGCCTGATTCATCCTGGAGCCTTCGACGAACGTTCCCGATGAGGCCCCTCGCCTGGGCGACTTTGTTGGGGGTCGCCATGGTCCTGGTCTTCCTGCTCAGCATCCGCCTCGGTTCGGTGGATCTTACGACCGGCGAGGTATTCAGGGCGATACGGGGCGAGGGCGACCTCAATGTCCGGCGGATTATCGTGGATCTCCGCGCCCCCCGAGCCGTGATGGCCATCCTGGTCGGGGGTGGGCTCTCGCTCGCAGGGGCCGTTTTCCAGGCTCTGCTTCGCAATCCACTTGCTGAGCCCTACATCCTCGGGATCTCAGGCGGAGCTGCCACCGGAGCGGTGCTCGCCCTCGCCTTGGGCCTGACCGCCTCACTTTCCTGGGCGCTCCCGGCAGCCGCCTTCGCCGGAGCCCTGCTCGCGATCGTTCTCGTGCTGAGGGTCGCCAGCACCGCCGATGGAGGCGTGGACGTGCGCGTACTGCTTCTGGCCGGCGTGGTCGTGGGGGCCTTCTTCACGGCCTGCATGTCCTTCGTGCTCTCGATCTCGGACGCACGGACCGTGCGTAGCACGGTCCTCTGGATGATGGGCAGCCTAGCGGGCTCCGACTGGCGTACCGTGTTGATGGTCACCCTCTACACGCTCCCCGCGGTGGTTGTGCTCGTCGGCCTGGCTCGGCCGCTCAACCTTCTGGCGATCGGTGAGGAGACCGCAGGCTATCTCGGAGCCAACGTGGAGCGCGTCAAGCGCGTTGCCTACGTCCTGGCGTCGCTCCTGACCGCCGCTGCAGTGGCGGCCACAGGGGTCATCGGCTTCGTAGGGCTGATCGTGCCCCACGGCGTTCGGCTCTTGGTGGGTGCCGACCACCGCGTCCTCCTTCCACTTTCATTCCTCGCCGGAGCCGTGTTTCTCACCTTGGTAGACGTCGTAGCACGCACCGTCCTGTCGCCCGCCGAAGTGCCGATCGGCGTCATCACCGCGTTCGTAGGCGTCCCGCTCTTCCTTCTTCTCCTTCGGCACAGCTTGGGGGGCCGGCCCGGGACCGGGTCGTAAATGTCGTCGGAATCCACAGAATCCGCCGGAGCGAGGGGATCCGCAGGCCCGGGGTCGACCGAACGGACGGAGTCCGCCGCCCTCGAGGCGACCGAATTGACGGTCCACTATCCGAATGCGCCCGAGCCCGCGCTCGACTCGGTGACCATGGTCGTGCCGCGCGGCGCCTTCTACGCCGTCTTGGGCCCGAACGGCTCAGGAAAGTCGACGTTGCTCCGGGCGCTCCTCGGCATGGTGTCTCACGTTGAGGGCCAGGCCCACGTGTCCGGTCGGCCCATCTCGAATTGGGATCGGCGAGCGCTGGCTCGGGAAGCCGGGGTCGTCACGCAGTCGGAGTCCCTCGCCTTCCCCATCACCGTGAGGGAACTCGTGGCGATGGGCCGCTATCCCTATCTGGGTGCTCTACAATCTGAGACGCCGACCGACGGTGAGGCCATATCGGAGGCGATGCGGATGTGCGACATCGAGCCCCTGGCCCATCGCTTCCTCTCCACCTTGTCCGGCGGCGAGATCCAGCGAACGAGAGTGGCCCGGGCACTCGCACAGGAGCCGAACATACTGGTCCTGGATGAACCCACAGCGAGCTTAGACGTCCGCCACGAGATGGAGATTCTGGAGTTGCTCCGAGCGTCGGCTGACCGTGGTATGACGATATTCCTCATCACCCACCATCTTGATCTCGCCGCTCGCTTCGCGGACCGATTGCTCCTTCTGGATCGGGGTCGAGTCGCCGCTGAGGGCGACCCACGAGAGGTCCTAAAGGAAGAAACGCTTCGGCGCGTATACGGGTGGCCGATATCGGTCAGCGACGACCCGGCCACGGGCGTCCCTCATGTCACACCGCTATCCACTGTTTCGCACCCGCAGCGCAGCGCAGCGGAAGCATCAGAATGATGCCTCCGGCTCCGGATCAAGACTCCGACTCCTCATACAGAGTTCGGTAACTCTCGAACCGACCTGGGTCGATGGTGCCATCATCCAACCTCTGCCGTACGGCGCAGTCGGGCTCATGGAGATGGCTGCACTCTCTGAAACGGCAGGAGGGCGACAAGGCTCGGAGCTCCGGGAAGCAACGGTCCAGCTCCTCACTCAGTACGCCCCAGACTCCCACGTCACTGAACCCGGGTGTATCGGCCACCAAACCCCCGCAACGGAGCAGGATGAGACTGGAACTCACCGTGGTGTGCCGGCCCGTGCCGTGCTTGCTGCTGAGCTCGCCGGTTCTGAGCGCGTGCTCCGGCTCGAGTGTGTTCACCAGACTCGACTTTCCGACGCCCGACGGTCCAGCAAGCGCGGCGATGCCCTTACAGAGCTGCTCAGAAAGCCGATCCATGCCCTCGCCTGAGACGGCACTGACACGCAGTACGTCATATCTGAGTGGCAGGTAGACCGCTTCGAGTTCCCCCGCCACTTCAGCGGCACCGTCGAGGTCCATCTTGTTCAGCACGATCACCGGCGTGACCCCACCCGATTCACCCACAACGAGAAGGCGATCGATCAGATCCCGGCGGGGCTTCGGCTGGGTAGCGGCCATGACGACGAGCAGTCGGTCGGCGTTGGCAACGAGAACCTTGATGGTGCGGCCGCCGAAGCGGCTGCGCGTGATGGCGGTCTCCCTTGGAAACACTTCTTCGATGACGTGAGTCCCCTCGTCGATCACCTCGACGCGAACTCGGTCACCGATCACCACCTGATCCCCTTCCCGCTTCTCGAGCTTGAGCCGACCCCTCAGTGAGGTCTCGAGGATGTCACCCGACTCGAGCGCGACCGTGTAGACGCCACCCCCGACACGGCAGACCATTCCGTTCACGATTGTTTACGGCCCAGACGATCGAGGCCCAGCCGACCGACAAAAAAAAAGCCCCACCCCCCGCAAAGGCCATCGGCCTCACGGGGGGCGGGGAATCCCTCGCTGAACGTCACGCGGCGAAAGACTCCAAGGCCGTTCCCTTACCGCCCTCACGGAGCCGCCGAAGCGCACGGTCGCGGAGCTGGCGAATACGTTCGCGTGTTACACCGAGCATATTGCCGATCTCTTCCAACGTGTGCTCACGTTCTCCCTCGAGCCCAAAATACAGGCGCAACACCTTAGCGTCCCGAGCTTCGAGCAGTATCAACGCCGACTCCACCGTCTCAGTCAATAGCCTGCTCTCGACGTCCTGCTCAGGCTCTGCAGCTTCTTCGGAAATGAAGCGCTCCACGAGCTGAGAATCCTCGCTGTCACCGATAGGCGCATCCAACCGAATCTCAGCGGCATTGAGAGTCTGCAGCGACTCGATCAACTCCGGCGTCAGATCCGTGGCACCACTCAATTCCTCAGACGTGGGCTCCCTGTTAAACTCCTGCTTGAGGCGCTCCTTCTCCCGGAAGATGCGCGCCAAATCAGAAGCACGGTTGAGCGGAACACGAACAGCGCGGCCGTGGTTCGCCAGCGAAGCGAGAATCGCCTGGCGGATCCACCAAACAGCGTAGCTGATGAACTTCACACCCTGTTCCGGATCGAACTTCCGAGCCGCAGTGACCAGCCCGACATTGCCTTCCTGAATCAAGTCTGTGAGGGCAACGCCCCGGTTCTGATACTTCTTCGCAACACTGATGACGAATCGAAGATTGGCACGGGCCAGCTCCTGAATGGCGTCCTGGTCACCCTTCTGGGCCAGAGCGCCGAGTTCCTTCTCCTTGTCCGGAGTGATGAGCTCGTGCCGGCTGACGTCCCTCAAATACTGATCGAGAGCCGTCTTCTCTTCGATGCTGGCGTCGAAACCGCTGAGGGGGTTTCGACGAGTCTTGCGCTTTCTTTGCGTGCCGACCGTCTTGCGCTTTCTTTGCGTGCCGACCGTAGCCATCGAAATCTATCTCCTAACCTGTTCAGGTTTGAAGTCGAAAAAATATTTCTGCCATGATTTTATATAGAGTAACATCATTAGCCATATAGCTTATGATGTTACTCTCATCTTGTCAAGGTATTTCTCACAACGTCCGTCACTGGTGGCCGGACGCAACTCCCCCCAGCAAGAACGACAGTGGACGAGCACCTCATCGTAACCCCCTATATGCCTGCTGTTCCCGCGTTTCCGACACCGGACTCAGGCGAAGCCAGAACGAGGACACGCTTGTTCTCGATCCCACGGAGGGCGTTGTGATCGTTGCTGACGGGATGGGCGGACGGGCCCGGAGGAGAATACGCGTCTGCGCTGGCCGCGGAGGTTGTCCAAGCACACTTGTCCTCCACCGAAGGATCGGACGGCGAGCCGGGCGACCGAATGGCTGAGGCGATCTCCCTGGCAAACTTGAGAGTCTGGGAGGACGCCCTGCAAGATCTGGCGGTTGGCGACCTCAGCAAGAAATCCGCAGAGCTCGTGGCCATCGCCCATGAGCGGGGTGCACCAGACAACGTCACCCTGTGCTTCTTGGCAGTGGAGGGCGTCGCCTAGAAAGGGTGA